>NZ_FR890710.1:13447-154609 GCF_000435935.1 Ruminococcus sp. CAG:57
ATCAAAGTCCGCCCCTACAAAACAGCTTAATCTTCTATCTCATACTGATCTTCAATGACAACAGGGTGACCGTCCTCGGTCATTATCATATCTCCTGCACTGCACTGAACAGCCGTTTGCTCTGCGGTTATGTCATTGGGTTTGAGTTTGAATCTTATTGCCTGCTTGCAGTTTTCTATCTCAACATATGTATGCTTTCCGCCTGACTCTCCGTCCAGCGTCCAAGGCACTTCGTTCACGCTTGTGAATGTGACCTTTGAGGTCTTGAAAGTCACAAAATGCTTATCGTTGAGCTTATTAAGCACTGCTTCATTTATGGTGTTGCTCAGCTCGATAGCGTTCTTAGGTGTCTTTACCAAGACCACTTCAAATAGTCCGTCATCAAAGCACACCCCGGAAGCGATAAGCTTTTTCATTCCGCCCACTGAGATAGTGTTTGAGATAAGACCGAGTATAAAGCTTCCTTCTATTACCTCGCCGTCATGCTCCACTCTCATTTGCTGACCTGTTATCTTTGAAAGCCTTTTTATCCCCTCAGCCACATATGCGGCATGACCAAACTTGTTTTTCAGCGTTTGTGAGGTTTCATAAGAAACGTCAGTGAAAGCGCCAAAGCCTGCTACATACACAAAATACTGACCGTTGAACTTACCAACGTCATAATCAAAATACACGCCGTCAACTATCTCCCTTGCGGCGTCAAGCATTTTTTTCGGTATGCTCAAAGACTGAGCACAATCATTTGTTGAACCGGCAGGAATATATCCAAGCGGTATTTTCTTATCAAATGTCATCATTGCCTTGACAGCCTCAGACAATGTTCCGTCACCGCCTGATATGACTATCATATCATAATCCTGACCGCACTTGCAAAGCTTGTTATAGCCGTCAAGCTTAGCCTGCGTAGGGTAGGTGACTACCTCATAGCCGCCCTTTGTAAAAATATCCACAATGTCGCAAAGGTTATCTTTTATCTGTCCCTTGCCAGCATGGGGGTTGAACACAAAAAGCAATTTTTTCATTTTCCCAGCCCCTTTTCGTTTTTCAAATTCCTATTATTCTACTTTTTATCTATCTTTCTTACACACTTTTTACATAGAAAATTATACCACAAATTTCACAAAAGTCAAGTATTATTGTGACAGCCGTCAAAAAGTCGTCAACAATCACAAACAAATTGTCAGCCAAACCACGAAGGTGACAAAGATAATAAGGGCAAAACATATAAAATAAGCAATATGGATAAACGGGTGATCACTGTTCGCCCCTACATATAGAAATCAAGATCATCGCCGCAGGCGATACCTTAATTCCTCATTCCTCACTCCTCATTCCTCACTAAAAAAATCAGTCTTTCGCCTCATACCAGCTTCTGCCGCTGTTTACGTCCACTGTCATTGGCACAGCAAGCTTTACAGCGTTCTCCATTTCATCTTTGAGTATCTTTTCGGCTCTATCCTTGTCTTTTTCAGCCGCTTCTATAATAAGCTCGTCATGCACCTGCAAAATAAGTCTTGCGTCAAGATCTTCTTCTCTAAGCTTTTTGTATACTCTTACCATTGCTATCTTTATGATATCAGCCGCAGCACCTTGGATAGGTGCGTTCATTGCCGCCCTCTTTCCAAAAGCCTGCAAGACCTTGTTTGAAGCAGAAAGCTCAGGGATATATCTTCTTCTGCCGAAAAGGGTGGTGACATAGCCGTTTTTTATGCCGTAATCAACTGTCTTATCCATAAATTCAGATACTTTCGGGAAGTTGTCAAGATAATTCTTGATGTATCTTTTTGCTTCCGCTACCGTTACGCCGATATCCTTTGACAGAGAAAATGCACCTATGCCATAGATTATACCAAAGTTTACAGCCTTTGCCGCACTTCTCATTTCAGGGGTGACAAAATCCTCGGGGATATCAAAGACCTGTGCCGCCGTTGAGGTATGGATATCTCTGCCCTCTGAGAAAGCTTCCTGCATATTTTTGTCACCGCACACGGAAGCAAGCACTCTAAGCTCGATCTGGCTGTAGTCAGCGTCAAGAAGAGTATAGCCGTCCTCGGCAACAAAGAATTTACGCATATTCCTGCCTATCTCTTTTCTCACGGGGATATTTTGCATATTAGGCTCGGTGGAAGATATCCTTCCTGTTCTTGTTTCGGTCTGCTTGAAAACAGAATGGACTCTGCCGTCAGGGTGGATAAGCTTCAAAAGTCCGTCAACATAGGTGGAATTGAGCTTTGTGAGGGTGCGGTACTCAACGATAAGAGGCACGATAGGGTGCTTGTCCATAAGGCTTTCAAGAACGTCCGCATTAGTGGAATAGCCCGACTTTGTTTTCTTCTTTGCAGGCAGACCTAAGTCCTCGAAAAGCACCTCCCCAAGCTGTTTTGTGGAGGCTATATTGAACTCCTTGCCTGCATACATATATATCTGCGAGGTAAGCTCGTCTATCTTTATTTTCAAGTCCTCACCGAAAGCCTTTATGCCCTCTGCGTCAGCCTTTACACCGTAAAACTCCATTGAAGCAAGCACTTCGCAAAGTGGCATTTCGATATCGTCGAATAGCTTTGTCATTTCTGTCATTTCAAGCTGTTTTTTCAGATTTTCACTAAGAGCAGGCAGGCTTGAAAGGTCTGCATATTCCCCCATATCAGAGCGGTAAAGGCACTTATATGAAAGACAAAGATTTTCCGCTGTATACTCGCTTGACTGTGAATTGAGAAGATATCCTGCAAGGTCGCAGCAGAAAGTGAGGTTTTCAAGGTGAGTGCCATTTGAGAACGCAAACTTATGGGCAGTTTTGCCCTCAAAGGTTATTTTTTTGCAGGCTGTTCCCATGAAAGCTGTGATAATTGCATTGTCCTCGGTGGTGTAGATAACATCGTTACAGAGGATAGAAAGCTTATTGTCGGCAAAGATAAAATACACTGTTTTGTCCTTGCCGAGAACAGATATAACGCTCTCATCAAGTGGCTTGACCTCAAACTTAGGCAGGTCGGAAAGCTTTAGCTTGCTTTCCTGCACTGCGCTGTCAGCGCTTTCCACAGCTTTTCCGCTAAGACCCAATCTGTCTATAAGGCGCATCATTTCAAGGTCGGCAAGGAGAGCCTTTGTTTTCTCGGTATCAACCTCGCCCAGCTTATAAAACTCTGTAGCTTTATCAACAGGGGCTTCAAGACATATTTCGGCAAGGAAACGGCTGTCTATAGCGTCCTGATGACCATTTTCAAGCTTTGTGCGCACAGACGGGGTAAGCTTGATATCTGCGAGGTGTTCATAAAGGGTCTTGACATCGCCCTCCTGCTTGATAAGGGAAAGTGCGGTCTTTTCGCCAATGCCCTTTACGCCTGAGATATTGTCTGAGGTATCTCCCATAAGAGCCTTTACCTCGATCATTTGGCGAGGGGTAACGCCGTATTCTTCCATTATCCTGTCAGGGGTATATATCTTTGTTTCCTTTGTGGTGGCAAGGCGCACTGTCACACGGTCGGAAACGAGCTGAAAGCTGTCCCTGTCACCAGTGAGGATATAGCACTCGTTGCCTGAATCTGCGGCGGCTTTTGAGAGCGTACCGAGAATATCGTCTGCTTCATAGCCCTCGCACTGTACTATCTTTATACCAAGGTCGCCCAAAAGCTCTTTTATCACAGGCATTTGCTGAGCAAGCTCCTCAGGCATACCCTTTCGGTTGGCTTTGTATGCGGCATTCGCCTTGTGTCTGAAAGTAGGGGCTTTAAGGTCGAAAGCCACTGCCACGCAGTCAGGCTTTACCTCACCTATCTCCTTGAGGTAAATATTCATAAACCCCGTAAGGGCATTCGTGAACTGTCCCTTTGAATTTGACAGCAGCTTTATTCCGTAAAAAGCCCTGTTCATTATGCTGTTTCCGTCTATGGCTAGTAGTTTCATTCTAGTCCAAGCACCTCCGCTTTATTGTTCTCATTTCTTGGATTATACTCGTCAACGTCCCACTTGAAAGGGTTATTGTGTATGTATTTTGAAATTGCTATATATTCTTTTTGGTTTCTGATGATATGGTCATAATATGAACGCTGAAAAATATTAAAACCAATATCCTTATTTATAAATCTTTTCAACATTGACACATACTGTGGAACTATCTCGTTTGTAGGGGACGGCGCCCTCGACGTCCCGCTGACTCCCGCACCGATTTTCAGTATAAAATGGATATGATTTGGCATTATGACATATTGCAATATCTTTTTGTCATCATAGACACTGTTTGCTCTGTGGATATTATCTCTGATAATTTTACCAAAGCTTGAAAGATAGACCTTTCCGACAGCGTGTGCGCAACATAACGGGACGTCGGGGGCGCCGTCCCCTACATCTGTTGCCCACAACAACTCGTTTTTATCAAATACAACGGCTTTTCTATCTGCACAAAAGGCTTTCCGCCCTTTTTGCCCTCAACGAGAATAAGCCATGGGGGACACTCTGGGTTTTTGTGAACTGTCCGCAAACGCTTCGGCTCGATGCCGCTGGCTCTCATTGCCACCATTATATCGCATAGGCGCTCGGGGCGGTTGCATATGCAAAGCCTGCCACCGAATTTCAGATTTTTCTTTGCACATCTGCACACGTCATCAATAGTGCAGAGCATTTCATGGCGTGCAATAGAAACCGCTTCTCTGTCATTCTTCGCACCTGTGTTGTTTATCTTGTAAGGCGGATTGCAGGTGATAAGGTCAAGCTCTTTTTCGCTTCGCCAATCATTCAAGTCGCCCAAAACAGGCTGGATAGTGTCTATTTTCGACCTCTCAAGAGATACTTTAAGCTGTTCGTGAGCCTTTTCCTGTATCTCAACAGCATATATCTTCTGTGGCTTGTAAAATTTGTGCAGAAGAAGCGCTATTATGCCGCTTCCTGTGCAAAGGTCTGCGCAGATATCCTTGTGCCGTCCTGCTGAAAAATCCGCAAGCAGAAAAGCGTCAGTACCAAAGCGGTGTTCGTCAGATATACATATCTCAATGCCCTCGCCCAAGGACTCAAATGTAAAATCGTTATATGTCATTTATTTCTCCATTTTCAGTGGGTTGAAGTGCCATTAAAACAGCATTTTCCGTGGGGGCGGTGTAGAAATTTTTTCTCATGCCTACCCTCTCAAAGCCCTGCTTTTCGTAAAATTGTATAGCCCCAAGGTTTGATTCCCGCACTTCAAGATACCATTTTTCAGCCTTTGCGGCATTGTATGCGCTGTCAAAAAGGGCTTTTGCAATGCCCATTCTGCGGAACTTCTCCAAAACGCCTATATTGTTTATCTCAGCTTCTCCGCAAACGCACCACACGCTTATAAAGCCTGCGGCTTCGCCATTACAAAGGGCAAGAAACGATATATCGTCAGGGTTTGAAAGCTGTTTTTTGTAGGTTTCAAAACTCCAAGCTTCGGGCAGAATTTTCGCCGCAGTTTGTGAAAAAAGCTGTACGTTTTCCTCTGAAAGAGGCACAATGGTCACATCTGCCACCTTATTCGCCCTCTATTTTCGTGCCAATAAGGCAATACGCTTTGCAGTCGCTCAGAATTTTGACTTTTACATCATGGAAGCCACGCTCTCTAGCCATTGAACGCACCTGCTGAGGAGTGAACTTGTCAAAACCTGTGTCGCAGTACGGGAGCTTATCAAGGTAGCCCTTTGTATAGAATGTGCAGATAAAATTGCCGCCGTCTTTGAGAACTCGCCTTACCTCGTCAAGAACTTTTGCGGTGTCCTCCCAGAAATAAATGGTGTTCACAGTGTAAACAGTGTCAAAAAAATCGTCATTATAAGGAAGCTCCTCAGCTTTTCCCTGCTGTAAGATCACCTTGTTGGTATTCACTCCGTCACGGTTTTCTCGCTTGGCTTTTTCCACCATATCCGCAGAAATATCGACTCCATAGAACTTAGCGTTTATATTCTTGCTAAGCTTTTTGATAGTCACACCGTTTCCAAAGCCTATATCCAATATCCTTGCACCGTCAAGCTTGCAGACAAATTTTTTCACCGCTCTGTAGTGCTCTGCATTGAAAAAATTCATGAATTTTGCACAGGCTATACCGCCCAATCCCTCTGGGTCGGCACACTGTCCGCCGATGTATTCTTTTATGCTCATAAAATCACCTCAAAAAATCTAAATTAATATATAATATACAAATTGCGAAAGCCAACGGGCGAACAATGTTCGCCCCTACGAGAAATGATAATCGCCGCAGGCGATACCTTAATTCCTCATTCCTCATTTAAACAAGTGTCCGTAAAGCTCCCCCTTAGAAAATCCCGTCGCCTTTGCTATCTCACGGCAAGCGTCAGCTCCACGCATACCCTTTTCCACAAGGGATCTTACTTGTTCCAAAGCTTCCTCTATATTCTCCGCAGGGCAAAGCTCGTCCTCTTTTGCACCCTCGATAACAAGCACAAATTCGCCCTTTGGCTTGTTGGCTTCATAATACTCCACAGCCTGCGCAAGAGTGGTGCGGAAAACTTCTTCGTGTATCTTTGTAAGCTCCCTGCAAAGAGATATTCTTCTGTCACCGAAATATTCCAGCATATCCTTCAAAGTGTAGATGAGCTTGTGGGGCGCTTCATAGAAAATAAGAGTGTTCGTGCAGTTTTTTACCGAGGCAAGATGATTTAATCTTTGCTTCTTGGTGGTTGACAAAAAGCCCTCGAACTGAAATCTTGCAGTGTCAAGTCCGCTTATGGCAAGTGCTGATACCACCGCTGACGGACCTGGTACTACCTCCACTTTCACACCGTTTTCAGCGCACAGCTTTACAAGCAGCTCCCCAGGGTCTGAAATGCAGGGCATACCGGCGTCTGTGACGATAGCGGCGTTCTCGCCTGCCATTATCCTGTTCAAAATGCTCTCGCCCACCTGTTTTGCATTGTGTTCGTGATAACTCACAAGTGGCGTTTTTATGTCAAAATAATTGAGAAGCTTTGCGGTAACTCTTGTGTCCTCGGCACAGATAAAATCAGCCTTTTCTAGGGTCTCAACTGCACGGTATGTCATATCTCCAAGGTTGCCTATAGGCGTTCCTACTACGGATAAAATTCCCATTGTTTATTCTCCTAACTCGTTTGCAAGTATGTGGTCTATCATCTCATAAAGGTCAGAAATGGTATTAAGCCCACCGCACTGCGCTCTTAGCCTTGCAGAGCCTTTCAGCCCTTTAACATACCATGCGCAGTTTTTTCTGGCTTCTTTCATGCCCTGACGTTCGCCCTTGTATTTGCATATAAGCTCGCAGTGCTTTTTCATCACTGCCATTTTTTCTTCTATGCTCACCTCAGGAAGCTTTTCCCCTGTTTCAAGATAATGCTTCACGTCACGGAAAACCCATGGTCTGCCATAGCTTCCTCTGCCTATCATCACAAGGTCACAGCCAGTCTGCTCATACATTGCCTTTGCGCTTTCTCCGTCAACAACGTCACCGTTTCCGATAACAGGTATCTTCACAGCCCCTTTTACCTGCTTTATTATATCCCAATCGGCTTTGCCTGAATAAAACTGCGTTCTCGTCCTGCCGTGACAGGTGACGGCGCTTGCCCCTGCCTGCTCCATGAGCTTTGCAAACTCCACTGCATTTATGCTGTTTTCGTCCCAGCCTGCACGAAATTTCACTGTAACGGGGCAGTTTGCGTTTTTTACCACCTCTCTGCATATCTCTGCCGCTGTGTCAGGAAGCTTCATAAGTGCAGAGCCACTGCCGTTGCCGACTATCTTAGGCACAGGACAGCCCATGTTTATATCAATGATATCAGGGGAATAATCGTTGAGCTTATAAGCCGCTTTTCCCATATAATAAGGGTCTTCCCCGAAAAGCTGCAAAGCATAGGGGCGTTCCTCTTTCTCAATCTCGCAAAGACGTGCAGTCTTTTTGTCACCAAAGCACAGACCCTTCGATGATATCATTTCGCTCACAAGATATGACGCACCATACTCTTTGCACATAAGGCGATATGATTTATCTGCCACCGACGCCATGGGTGCTAATGCGGCGGTCTTTTCTATTTCAACGTTTCCGATAAAAAAACTGTTCATCAAGTCAAATTCTCCTAATATGTTCCAATACATGAATAGTCATAGCGATACTATTTTATTATAGCACAATGCGTGATTTTTTGCAACGATAAAAAGCCATATAACTACACAAAGTAATAAATCGCTGAAACGCCTTGACATTTGCGGAATTTTGCTATAAAATATAATGGTAGTATTATATTTTGTATAAGGAGAATGTTTCATGAATAATTCTGAAAAAACCATGGATAAGATCGTGGCTCTCTGTAAAAACAGAGGCTTTGTATACCCTGGAAGCGAGATCTACGGCGGTCTTGCAAACACTTGGGACTACGGTCCGCTTGGCGTTGAGCTGAAAACTAACATCAAGAACGCTTGGAGAAAGAAGTTCATTCAGGAGAACAAGTACAACGTTGGTCTTGACTCCGCTATCCTTATGAATCCGCAGACTTGGGTGGCTTCAGGTCACATTGGCGGTTTCTCTGACCCTCTTATGGACTGCAAGGACTGTAAGACACGTCACAGAGCGGACAACCTTATCGAAGATTTTGACGGCACTAACGTTGCAGGCTGGACAAACGAGCAGATGATGGACTACATCAAGGAAAAGCAGATCCCATGCCCAGATTGCGGAAGCCACAACTTCACTGATATCCGTCAGTTCAACCTTATGTTCAAGACATTTCAGGGTGTAACTGAGGACTCAAAGTCTGAGCTTTATCTGCGTCCTGAAACTGCACAGGGTATCTTTGTAAACTTTGCAAATATCCAGAGAACAACAAGAAAGAAAGTACCTTTCGGTGTTGCACAGGTAGGTAAGTCATTCAGAAACGAGATCACTCCGGGTAACTTTATTTTCCGTGTTCGTGAGTTTGAGCAGATGGAGCTTGAGTTCTTCTGCAAGCCGGGCACAGACCTTGAGTGGTTCAACTACTGGAGAGGCTTCTGCAAGGATTGGCTCCTTAGCCTTAACATCAAGGAAGAAAACCTTCGTCTGAGAGATCATTCACCTGAGGAGCTTTGCTTCTATTCAAAGGCTACAACTGACTTTGAGTATCTCTTCCCATTTGGCTGGGGCGAGCTTTGGGGCGTTGCCGACAGAACTGATTATGACCTTAATCAGCACATCAAAACAAGCGGCAAGAGCCTTGATTACTTTGACCCTGAAACAAACGAGAGATACGTTCCATACGTTATCGAGCCTTCCCTTGGCGTTGAGAGATTGTTCCTGACAGTTGTTTGCGAAGCATATGACGAAGAGAACATCGGCACAGAGGAGAAGCCTGACGTTAGAACTGTTATGCGTTTCCACCCTGCACTTGCTCCTTTCAAGGCTTGTGTTCTTCCGCTTTCCAAGAAGCTCAGCGAGCAGGCAGGCGAGCTTTATGCAGAGCTTTCAAAGCACTTCCTTGTTGACTATGACGAGGCAGGTTCTATCGGTAAGAGATATCGCCGTCAGGACGAGATCGGTACACCATTCTGCATCACATATGACTTTGATTCTGTTGAGGACGGCTGTGTAACAGTAAGAGACAGAGATACAATGGAGCAGGAGCGTGTCAAGATCGACGAGCTGGTAGCTTATATCGAAAAGAAGATAGCTTTCTAGTAAAATAAAGATCTTTGCGGGCGAACGGTTTGTTCGCCCGTTTTTTATGCCCGTTTTTACAATAAAAAGCTTTACAAAATTGGCGAGTTGTGATATAATATGTTTGTATATTTTTACGAAAGGACGTCCTTGCCATAAAAAATATATTTGACTCACATTGTCACTATGACGATCACGCTTTCGATGAGGACAGATACGAAGTCCTTGACAGGCTTCTTTGCGACCCTGACTCTCCTGTAGACAAGGTCTGCCATGCCGCAACGGACGAAAGATCGTCTTTGTTCGGAATCGAAACTGCGAAAAAATATGAGAATTTCTATACCTCTGTGGGCTTTCACCCTGAGTGTATGGATACTCTTCCTGAAAATTATATGCAGGTGCTTGACGAGCTTTATTTGAAAGCCTGCTCTACTCACAAGCTTGTTGCGATTGGTGAGATAGGGCTTGACTATCATTATGAGGGATATGACAAAGAAAGACAGATAAAGCTTTTTGACAAGCAGGTGGAATATGCTGTGAAGAAAAGTCTGCCTGTTATAGTTCACTGCCGTGAAGCCACTCAGGACTGCCTTGACGTGCTGAACAAATATGCGCCGTCAGGTGTAGTTCACTGCTTTTCAGGCTCGGCGGAGACCGCAGAGATAGTGCTTGGGCTTGGTATGTATATCGGGTTTACAGGTGCGCTTGCTTTTAAAAATGCTAAAAAAGCCAAACGTGCTCTTGAAGTTGTCCCAATGGACAGGCTTCTTCTTGAAACGGACTGTCCTTATATGGCGCCCCCTCCTTACAGAGGACAGAGGTGCGAAAGCCCTATGATAGAAGAAGTGGCAAAGGTCGTGGCTGAGATAAAAAAACTCGATCCGCAGGAAGTGCTTGACATTACAAATAGAAACGCTTGCCGCCTGTTCGGGATCGAATATGAGAAAGGATAAGAGAACAAAATGAAAGAAACTATGTATGTAGTGATACCATGCTACAACGAAGAACAAATGTTGCCTATCACAGCGAAAGCGCTTATAAAAAAGCTCGATGAGCTGAAGGCAGAAGGTCGTATCGCACAGAACAGCAAGGTCATGTTCGTTGACGACGGCTCAAAGGACAAAACGTGGGAGATAATACAGAAGCTCCACGAAGCAAGCCCTGTTTTCACAGGTCTTAAACTCTCAAGAAACAAAGGTCATCAGAACGCACTGCTGGCTGGTCTTATGACGGCGAGAAACTATGCTGATATCGTTGTTTCCATGGACGCTGACTTGCAGGACGATATAAACGCTATTGACGGCTTCCTTGATAAGAGGGCAGAGGGCTGTGATATTGTTTACGGCGTTCGTTCATCGAGAGAAAAGGATACCGCTTTCAAGCGAGGAACTGCTCAGGCATATTACAAGCTTTTGGAGCATATGGGCGTTGAGATAACATATAATCACGCTGATTACAGACTTATGAGCAAAAGGGCTATAGACGCTCTGGCAGAGTTTAAGGAAGTAAATCTGTTTCTGAGAGGTCTTGTGCCTATGGTTGGCTTCAAGAGCGACATCGTTAAGTATGTAAGAAACGAGCGTGTGGCGGGCGAATCTAAATATCCGCTGAAAAAAATGCTTTCTTTTGCAGTTGAGGGAATAACCTCTCTTTCTGTAAAGCCTATAAGATTTATCACCACTATCGGTATAATAGTATTTTTAGTATCACTTATAATGCTTATATATTTCCTTATAACATGGGCAGTGGGGCACACCGTTCAGGGCTGGGCTTCAACTATCACGTCTATATGGGCGATAGGCGGACTTCAGCTTTTGGCTATAGGCATTATCGGAGAATATATAGGCAAGATCTATTTGGAAACAAAGGCTAGACCTAAATTTATAATCGAAACAAATCTTGAAGAAACAGACAAGGAGTAATTAAAAATGGCAGAACTCAAGGCTAACAATCAGAAACCAAATTTCGACAACAACCCTAAGCTTATAGAAGCTATCGCAGAAATGAGAAAGAATTTCTGTGCCGAAACTCAAAACAAGGTAATAAACACAGCACTTGCCTGCACATTTCTCGTGCCTGCAATGGTAGAAAAGACAACAGAGCTTGTTGCCGACGCTGAAAACCATGTTAATTTTGAGGACAAGAGCAAGGCTAAGTTCATTCTTCTCAACAACAACAAAACAAACGGCACATTTTTCCCTGTTTTCACTTCCCCGGAGGAAGCTAAGAAGCTCCAGTATGACAAGCCATTCCAGAGCTTTGCAATGAGATTTCAGGATATAGCTGCTCTCACTGAGCAGACGCCAAAGGTACAGGGATTTGTTGTAAACCCATTTGGCGAGAACCTTCCTTTCACTCAGGAAATGCTTGAGTCTATCAAGCAGACTCTCATAAGAGTAGCAAAGGAGCGCAAGGCGGCTAAAGAAGCTGCTGAAAATGGCGAAGCTCCTGACATTGCTGTTACAAACAACGAAACAGCAGAGTAAGATACTTAAGCATATCGGAGGATGGACTGTGTTCGTCCTCTTTTTTTACCTGTCTATAAAAATCTAATTACAGAAGTCCGTGTCTTATTTTTACGAAAACTATGCTTAATATGGTTGACAAAAATCATGCCGTGTGTTATAATTGTAGTAATATGGTGGGAAATAAAGCGTGTTATTTGTGCAGTGTTCACTATCACGCACCACGCAAAAGACTAAAAGATTCTGCTTTTAGAAATTTTTTTCGTGATCTGAGGGAGTATATATGGCTAACGAAACTGAGCTTGAAAAAATTGACCGTGCTGCCGAATACTTTGAAAGATATTTTGAGTTTGAGGACGCTGTAACGGTCAGCAAGGAAAACAAGGAATATCTCAAAACCTATATCCATGACAACGATTATGTTGTCAAAAACTTCAATATAAAAAATAAGATCGTTAAGTCTTTAGGCATAAGCATCGGCATTGGATTGGCGGCTTTCCTGCTGCTGTGGCTGCTCCTTGGCACAAAGCTTATTATAGTGGGCATTATTGCAGGTGCACTTATTTTTATCGGTGCAGGCATTTTCGGTATCGCACTGAATAAATATAGACTTACGGC
Organism: Ruminococcus sp. CAG:57; assembly: GCF_000435935.1. Taxonomy (NCBI): domain Bacteria; kingdom Bacillati; phylum Bacillota; class Clostridia; order Eubacteriales; family Oscillospiraceae; genus Ruminococcus; species Ruminococcus sp. CAG:57. The sequence goes on from NZ_FR890710.1 coordinate 26,135, forward strand.
TGCTGAACAGAAGCAGGTTGAAGTGAACGAGGGCATAAACGAACAGATAATAATGCTTGATGACAGAATAAAGCAGGTAGAACGTCAGAGAGATGATTACTACAAGGCTCTTGAAAAGAGAGTGCCTTTCATGTCACTTGACTATATGAAGAACGTTCAGCAGATAAAACAGTTTCTTGTGGACGGCAAGGCTGACACCTGCGAGGAAGCTGTGGATATGTTCGAGGAGTCGATGCTTTTACAGCAGATGACGGATATCATGACAAAGAGCGAAACTATCGAGCCTGTCAAGGACGATAAGGAACGTTTCGGCGACCCTTTGAAGATAATAAAGGAAAACAAGAAGAAACGCAAAAAGGAAAAGAAAGCAAAAAAAGACAAAAAGTAACTTTCGACCGCAGCAGCATTTTACGCCGCTGCGGTCTTTCTGTGAAGATCCACAATTTGCTATAGATAGGATAATGTATGAACGAGAAAAAAGATATTCTGACAAAAACATGGGTAGTGGCTGTTCTTGCGTCCATATGCTGTATGCTGTGGGGAAGTGCATTTTCCTGTGTGAAAATAGGCTACAGCCTTATGAACATAACCACCAATGACAGCGGTTCGCAGCTTGTGTTTGGGGGCATAAGATTTTTTGTGGCAGGGCTAATGGCTCTTGCCATGGGAAGCGGAGCGGAGAGAAAAATTCTCCTGCCAACAAAGACTTCCATACCAAAGATCATGATAATAAGCCTTTTTCAGACAATTTTGCAGTATTTTTTCTACTACATAGGTCTAGCCCACACAACGGGAGTAAAGGCAGCGATAATAGTTGGGGCGAACGTTTTTATTGCGATACTTGTGTCATCGCTTTTATACAAGCTTGAAAAGCTCACCGCTGTGAAGATAGCAGGCTGTATACTGGGATTTTCGGGTATCATTGTTATAAATCTCGGGTGACTTTCGGGGGTAAGCTTCAATTTTCTCGGGGACGGATTTATTTTTCTTTGCACCTGTGCATACGCTTTTTCATCGGTGTATATGAAGCGCTATTCCGAAACAGAAGACCCTGTTATGCTTAGCGGCTGGCAGTTCGTTTTCGGTGGAGCAGTTCTCACTGTCATAGGCTTTTTAATGGGCGGCAGGCTTGGTCACATGAGCGCAAAGGCTTTTTTGATGCTTTTGTATCTTGCCTTTGTATCAGCAGCGGCATATTCTCTGTGGGCGGTGCTTTTGAAGCACAACCCTGTTTCAAAGGTGGCGATTTTCGGCTTTATGAACCCTGTGTGCGGAGTGCTGCTTTCAACTATCCTGCTTGATGAAAAAGGCATTTTTGGCGTTCAGGGGATAGCTGCACTTATCCTTGTATGCTCGGGTATCTTCATTGTTCAGAGAAAAGGGAACAAATAATATTGTAACTATGCTCATATGCTTTTGCATATTCACGTTGTTTGTATGTAGGGGCGAACAGTGTTCGCCCGTTGATTTGACATTTTTGCAACGGACTGGCTCATGTGCTTATTGCATATGAGCTTTTTTATTCAAAATCGTTCTAAAGACTGTTTAAAATGTTGATTTTTATATGTAGCTGTGTTATAATGAATTGTGTATGGTTTTTTACCAATATATTATCAGTAAAGAAAAAGAGGACAAGACAATGTTTAAGAAAAACGGACTTCTAAAAAGCCCTGACAGCAAGCCAAAAGAAAAGTATCTGCTGCTGTTTGCGGTGGCTTTTATCGGCATGATGATCTCGTTCATACCGTCTATGATAGTGAACAAGGGCATCTTTCTCTACTATGGCGACTTCAACTCACAGCAGATGATGTTCTATCAGCACTGTCATGACGCTGTTCGCAGCGGAAACATGGGCTGGGATTGGGGAACGGACTTAGGCTCGAGCTTTATAGGCTCATATGCTTTCTATCTCCTTGGCTCGCCATTTTTCTGGCTCACTACACTTTTCCCGTCAGGTGCAGTGCCTTATCTGATACCATGGCTCCTTGCGCTGAAAACGGCTATCGCCGCAATAACAGCCTACGCTTACATCAGATTTTTTGTTGACAACACAAGCGCCTGCTTTATAGGCGGTCTGCTTTACGCTTTCTCAGGCTTCCAGACCTACAACGTTTTCTTCAACCACTTCCACGACGCAACTGCTTTCTTCCCTCTCATGCTTTTAGGATTTGAACTGTTGGTTCAAAAGAACAAGAAGGGTCCGTTTGCGGTAGCGGTAGCTATATGTGCGACCATAAGCTATTTCTTCTTTGCCTGTGAGGTCGTATTCGTTATTATCTACTTCTTCCTGAGATGCCTTGACAAGGATTTTGAAATTGACATGAAGAAGTTCGGTCTGCTTATTCTTGAGGCTGTTATCGGTGTGATGATATCCGCTGTTATCTTCCTGCCGTCAGCGCTGAGCGTAATGGGTAACTACCGTGTAAACGAAAGACTTTATGGACTTGACCTTGTTATATACGGTGAAAATGTAAGAATACCAAGAATTATCCAATCGTTCTTTATGCTTTCCGATATGCCTGCAAGAATAAATATCCTTAACTCGGACAAGGCAAGATGGGCTTCAATGGCAGGCTATCTGCCTATGTTCTCAATGGCAGGCGTTATAGCGTTTATGAGAACGAGAAAGAAAGGAAAAGACAGTTGGCTTACAAAGGCTATTATCGTGTTCGGCATAATGGCTTGCGTGCCTATATTGAACTCCTCTTTCGTCCTTTTCAATGCGTCATATTATGCAAGATGGTATTATATGCCTATACTGCTTATGTGCCTTATGACAGCAAAGGTCATCGCAGAAAACAAAGACGATCTGAAAAAGGGATTTGTGCCTGTTTGTGTAGTATGTGCGATATTTATTGGCATAGGTCTGCTTCCGACAAACGAAAACGGCGTTGTATCCTATGGCAAAGTCCCTGAATATATTGAACTTTACTACATTCAGGCTATCGTTACCATAGTAATGATAATAATGCTTGGCACGCTTATATATGTGGTCGCAGAGAAGAAGCTCGACTACATGAAGATCGCTTCTGCAATGACGGCGGTTGCGGTGGTCATCTGCATGACTTCTTCTATCGTATATGGTGTAAGCCAGGGTACTGACAACACCGACTACATCAACAGAGCAATAAACGGTGGCGACAACATCAACATGGATAAGCTGGAATCTGGATCAGAGAACTACAATGCTGACAACAATTTCTACAGAATAGATACCTCAGAAAATGTTGACAACTGGTGTATGTTCTGGAAGCTTTCATCAATGAGATGCTTCCACAGCGTTGTTTCAACATCTATCATGGATTTCTACAGCTCTATCGGACAAACGAGAGATGTTGCATCAAGAATGGAAACTAAGGTCTATCCGCTAAGAAGCCTGTTTTCCGTAAAATACTATTTCAATGAACTTACTGAAAGTGAGAGAAAAGGTATCACAGAGGTATCGAAGCCTGAAACTCTTGCAAATCTCTACGGCTTTGAATATGTTGATACTCAGAACGGTTTCAACATTTACGAAAACAAATATTATGTACCAATGGGCTTCACATATGATTACTACTGCCTTGACAGCGACATTCAGAAGGCTTCAGAGGTAGACAAGACATCAATGCTCATGAAAGCCCTTGTGCTTACCCCTGAGCAGGCTGCAAAATACAATAATATCCTCAGCTACTACAGCTTTAAGGGTACCGACTACTCAACAGATCAGTATTATCAGAACTGCCTTGACAGACGTGCAAACAGTTGTTCATCATTCAGTTATGATTCTTATGGTTTCAACGCCAAGATCGACCTTGACAAGGATAACCTTGTGTTCTTCTCAGTTCCATATGATGACGGCTGGAGCGCAAAGGTGAATGGTCAGGACGTGGAGATAGAAAAGGTGGATTACGGCTTTATGGCTGTTCTTTGTCCTGCGGGTTCAAACGACATCCAGTTCACCTACGAAACAAAGGGTCTTTTCTGGGGCAAGGTAATAACAGCCGTTGGCTTCGGCTCGCTTATCGTTTACCTTGGCGCAGTGAGATTTACAGGCAGAAAGAAAAAAGAAGAAGCTCAGCCTGTTGAAAAGAACGCATAAACCTGAAAGGGAGGATATAAAATGTATCAGAACGAAAAAACTATCAGTGAAAAAGAGATATACAAGGGCAGGGTCGTTCACCTGACTTGTGATGAAGTGGAGCTTGAAAACGGCTACAAGACGCTTAGAGAGGTCATTCATCACCCCGGCGGAGTTTGCATCGTTGCTCTTGACGAGGACGAGAATGTTTATTTTGTGAAGCAGTTCCGCTATCCTTTTAAGACCGCACTTATGGAGATACCTGCAGGAAAGCTTGAATACGGTGAAGATCATTTGGAGTGCGGAAGGCGTGAGCTTAAAGAGGAGATAGGTGCAACGGCAGAAAAAATGACTTATCTTGGCTGTATTTATCCTACAGTGGCTTATGATACCGAGATAATCCATATGTATATGGCAGAGGGACTTGATTTCGGTGAGCAGCACCTTGACGAGGGCGAGTTCCTTGACGTAACAAAAATGCCTCTTGAAGAAGCTTACAAAATGGTCATGGAAAACAAACTCCCTGACGCAAAGACAACTGCGGCTATACTGAAAACTTATCTTATCAAAAAGGATATGTAGTCCATAATATTTTAACCATGCGATAAAAAAACGGTCGAACGCTGTTCGCCACTGCATATAAAAAGGGTACTGTCAACGTGGCAGTACCCTTTTTTTTGTGGTAAAAAAAGAGCGCCCACGCACCGAAGTGCATGAGCGTCTTTTTTATAGTAACTTAGATTACTTTTCCTCAGTATTGTAAAGCTTAGCGTATCTGAGCAGATAATCATATCTGTCCTTAGCGTTCTGAACAGCCTTACCAAAGAGCTTCTCAGCTCTCTCAGGATTCTGTCTAGCAAGTGCGTTGTAACGTACCTCGCCCATGATGAAGTCCTTATAGTCAGCTGTTGGAGCCTTAGAATCAAGGATAAATGGATTCTTGCCCTCTGCCTTAAGACGTGGGTCGAATCTGTACAGATGCCAGTAACCAGCCTGAACAGCCTTCTTCTCCTCTGTCTGAGCAATTGACATACCACCCTTGATACCATGGTTGATACATGGAGCATAACCGATGATGATTGAAGGACCGTGATAAGACTCAGCCTCGTGGATAGCCTTGATGCACTGATTGTAATCAGCACCCATTGCAACGTGAGCTACATATACATAGCCGTAAGACATTGCGATACCTGCGAGATCCTTCTTCTTAACTTCCTTACCAGCTGCTGCAAACTGAGCGATAGCACCTGTTGGAGTTGACTTAGATGACTGTCCGCCTGTATTTGAGTAAACCTCAGTATCGAATACGAAGATGTTTACGTCCTGACCCTGAGCAATAACGTGGTCAACGCCTGAGAATCCGATATCGTAAGCCCAGCCGTCGCCACCGAAGATCCACATTGACTTCTTTCTCAGATAGTCAGCGTCCTTAAGGATCTCCTCAGTAGCCTTATTCTTTGTCTTCTTGAGAGCTGCGATAAGGTTATCTGTAGCTGGTGAGTTCTTCTCGCCGTCGTCTACTGTTTCAAGATACTCTTCGCAAGCCTTCTTGAGAGCTGCTACCTTAGTTGTCTTAGACAGTTCAAGAACCTTAGCGATAGTTCTGTTTCTGATAGTTGACTGTGCAAGGTACATACCGTAACCATACTCAGCGTTATCCTCGAACAGTGAGTTAGCCCAAGCTGGACCCTTGCCGTCCTTGTTTACTGTGTATGGAGTTGAAGGAGCAGAACCACCCCAAATTGATGAGCAGCCTGTTGCGTTAGCAATGTACATTCTGTCACCAAAGAGCTGTGTGATGAGCTTAGCATAAGGTGTTTCACCGCAGCCTGCGCAAGCGCCTGAGAATTCAAGCAGTGGCTGCTTGAACTGTGAGCCCTTAACTGTTGTTGCCTTGAACTTCTCGAATACTTCTGGCTTTTCAGCAAGTGTAAGACCATAGTTGAATACTTCCTGCTCAGCGAGCTGAGTTTCAAGTGGCATCATGCTGAGAGCCTTGTTGCCCTTCTTACCAGGACAAACATTTACGCAAGAACCGCAGCCTGTGCAGTCCAGAGCAGACATTGTCATTACGAAGTTGTAACCAGGCATACCTGTCATAGCTACTGCCTTCTCCTGAGCAAGCTTAGGAGCCTTCTTCAGCTCAGCGTCTGTCATTACAACAGGTCTGATAACTGCGTGTGGACATACATATGAACAGAAGTTACACTGGATACAGTTGTCGCCATTCCATGCAGGAACGTCAACAGCGATACCTCTCTTCTCAAATGCAGCAGAGCCCTGTGGGAATGTGCCGTCTGCCATACCTGTGAATGTTGAAACAGGGAGCTTGTCGCCTTCCTGAGCATTGCAAGGGATCTGAATGTTGTTTACGAAGTCCTGAAGTGTCTTATCTGCGCACTTAGCGGCAGGCATACCCATTGGAGTATCCTTGCACTTCTTCCAAGATGCAGGAACCTTAACTTCGTGAACCTGCTGACATCCAGCGTCGATAGCGTCATGGTTCATCTTAACGATAGCGTCGCCCTTCTTAGAATAAGAAGCTGTAGCAGCGTCCTTCATGTACTTGATAGCGTCGTCGATAGGAATGATGTTAGCAAGCTTGAAGAATGCAGACTGAAGAACAGTGTTTATTCTGTTGCCCAGACCGATCTCCTTACCGATCTTAACGCCGTTGATCGTATAGAACTTGATGTTGTTCTCAGCGATATATCTCTTTACCTGACCTGGGAGGTGCTTATCCAGCTCTTCATGCTCCCACTGGCAGTTCAGAAGGAATGTTCCGCCTGGCTTGATATCCTGTACCATGTTGTACTTAGTGATATAAGACTCGTTATGGCAAGCAACAAAGTCAGCTTGATTGATAAGGTATGTTGACTTGATAGGTGTCTTACCGAATCTCAGGTGAGAAACTGTTACACCGCCTGACTTCTTAGAGTCATATGCAAAGTATGCCTGAGCATACAGATCTGTATGGTCACCAATGATCTTGATAGAGTTCTTGTTTGCACCAACAGTACCGTCAGCGCCAAGACCCCAGAACTTACAAGCAGTTGTGCCTGCTGGAGCAGAGTCAAGCTTGCCCTCAGTTTCGAGAGAGAGGTTTGTAACGTCATCTTCGATACCAATTGTAAATCTTGGCTTATATGTATCCTTCCAGCTTGCATTCCAGTAAACAGCCTTGATCTGTGCAGGAGTTGTATCCTTAGAACCAAGACCATATCTGCCTGAAGCGATAGCTACATCATGGAACTGTGTACCCTTAAGAGCAGCAACAACGTCAAGATAAAGAGGCTCGCCCTCAGAACCTGGCTCCTTAGTTCTGTCAAGAACTGAGATCTGCTCACAAGTTGAAGGGATAGCTTCAACGAGCTTGTCAGCACGGAAAGGTCTGTAAAGTCTAACCTTAACAAGACCGAGCTTTGTGCCTTCCTTCTCGTTGAGGTAATCAATTGTTTCTTCGATAGTGTCACAAACAGAACCCATAGCTACGATAACGTGTGTAGCGTCTGGTGCGCCGTAGTAGTTGAACAGCTTGTAGTTTGTGCCGATCTTTTCGTTTACCTTGTTCATGTAATCCTCTACGATGCCAGGGATAGCGTCATAGTATGGGTTACAAGCTTCTCTTGCCTGGAAGAAGATATCAGGGTTCTGAGCTGTACCTCTAAGTACAGGATGCTCAGGGTTAAGAGCTCTCTTTCTGAACTCCTCCACCTTCTCGAAGTCAACCATATCTCTTACGTCTTCCATATCCCATGTCTCGATCTTCTGGATCTCGTGAGATGTTCTGAATCCGTCAAAGAAGTGGATGAATGGTACTCTGCCCTCGATAGTTGAAAGGTGAGCAACAGTACCCAGGTCCATTACCTCCTGTACATTTGAAGAACAAAGCATAGCAAAACCTGTCTGACGGCAAGCATAGATGTCAGAATGGTCGCCGAAAATATTAAGTGCGTGTGAAGCTACACATCTTGCAGATACATGGATAACGCAAGGGAGAAGCTCACCTGCGATCTTATACAGGTTAGGGATCATAAGAAGAAGTCCCTGTGATGCTGTATATGTTGTTGTGAGCGCACCGGCTGCAAGTGAGCCGTGTACTGTACCTGAAGCACCTGCCTCAGACTGCATTTCTGCAAGCTTTACAGGAGTGCCAAACAGGTTTTCCTTACCCTTGGCAGCCCACTGGTCTGTTACTTCTGCCATAACAGATGATGGTGTGATTGGATAGATAGCAGCAACTTCTGTAAATGGGTATGACGCCCAAGCAGCAGCGTTGTTTCCGTCCATGGTTTTCATTTTTCTTGCCATTTTAGAATCATTCCTTTCTCGATATTTCAAGCAAAAGCTCAAAACTCAAATTTCCTTTTTAGCGTACTTTTTCAAGCACGTCTGTTTAAGGACAGCAGATATTTTCTTCAAAAGTAAGCTATAACAAACTTTCTCAGGATACATCTGTTTTAACTCTTATAGTATACCACTTATTTTTCAATTTGTAAAGACCTTTTACCACATTTTTTCTTGATTTATACGCTGTAAACCCCCTATTTTCGGTTAGTTATGACTTCCTCATATTTCAGACGTGCTGTATTACGGAGATAAAAAAAATGCCTGCCGAAACAGACATTTTTTATATATATAAATTATAAAACTAGCAGTTCATAAGAAGTTCGGCGAGGGCATTGAGTATCTTATCCACGTCAACATCAGAGCTGAATTTTACATCAAGCTTTGAGCCGCCTTTTTTATCCTCGCTTAAACTTACACGAAGCTTATCGGTAGCTTGATTTACTCTTATCTCAAACTCAGTATACATAGGATTTGTGATAGTACGCTTTATTTTCTTTTCAGCTTTTTTATTTGTTTCCAAAGCGGCGATAGCTTTTTCAAGCTCTCTTACCGTCCAGCCCTTTTCTATACACTCTGTGGCAAGCTTCTCCTGAGTATCCTTATCCGCAACGCCTGCAAGCACCTTTGCGTGACCCTCGGTGAGCTTTTTGTCACGGAGCATTTTCTGCACATTTTCGCTAAGGGAAAGAAGTCTGATAGAGTTTGCCACAGCGGAACGTGAACGTCCAACAGCTTCTGCTACCTGCTGCTGAGTAAGACCATAGGTTTCCATAAGAGTCTGATAAGCTGCGGCCTCTTCAAGAGGTGTAAGGTCTTTACGCTGGATATTTTCAATAAGGGATATCTCAGCGGCTTCAAGATCGGTAAGCTCCTTTATATAAACAGGTATCTCATCAAGTCCAGCCAGACGTGCCGCACGCCACCTGCGCTCGCCTGCAACTATCTTATATCCCCCATTGTCAAGAGGTCTTACAAGTATAGGCTGCAAAACACCATGCTGTCTGATATTTTCCGCAAGCTCATTAAGAGCGTCCTCATCGAACTCAGAACGCGGCTGATTTTTGTCAGGCTCAATAAGAGATATTCTTACTGTGAAAATGCCATTATCGCCATCATCATTTTTTACCGATTCACTATCAGATCGTGTGACCTCATCTATAGAATTATCAAAGAACAGGCTATCCAAGCCTCTGTCCATTTTGCTTTTTTTAGCCATTGTATTTTCCTTTCACATTATAACATACAATGTTCCATGTGGAACATTATTTTTTCTTTATTTTTCTTTATTCTTTGCCGCTTTTTTCTTTTCTCTTTTAGCTATTTCTTTTGCAAGATTTTCATATGCCTTTGAGCCTTTTGCCTTCTTATCATAATAAATAGCCGGCTCACCAAAGCTTGGGGCTTCCGACAAGGCAACGTTTCTCGGTATGGTAGTTTCAAAGACTTCCTTTGCAAAGTGCTTTTTGACCTCGCTTATTATCTGACCTGTTATCTTGTATCTTTCAACGCACATTGTAAACAAAATGCCCTCAATATCAAGGTCAGGATTGAAAGAAACTTTTACTCTGTTGATAGTATTGTGAAGCTCAACAAGACCCTCCAAAGAAAGAAACTCGCATTGGAGAGGGATAAGTACAGAATCAGCCGCCGCAAGTGCATTTATTGTGAGCATATCGAGAGTTGGGGGACAATCTATAAATATGTAGTCATAAAATTCTTTTGCAGGTATGAGAGCGTTGCGAAGCTTCATTGCCCTGTCCTTTTCGTTCACAAGTGACACAGAAGCACCTGAAAGATCCTGAGTTGTCGGCACAACTGAAACTCCACGGCAGGAAGTTGGCACGACAGCTTCAAATATCGAACATTCTTCAAATATTACATCAAACACTGTATTTCTGATACTTTTTTTCTTTATACCAAAGCTTGTGGTAGTATTGCCCTGTGGGTCAAAGTCAACGATCAGGACTTTTTTGCCCTTTAGTCCAAAAACCGCTGCAAGATTTACAACAGTAGTAGATTTTCCAACGCCGCCTTTCTGATTTGAAACGGCAATTATTTTCCCCATATTCTTGACCTCTTTTCTTAGTAGAATTATATCATATTTATTATACTACAATTTTTCACTTTTGAAAAGACCCTTTTACAAATTTTTTTGAAAATGTTCCACATGGAACAAATCAGATTTTTACTTTATCCGACAAAGCCCATGACAATTTAGAAAATAATACAAAGAATAAAGTATCAATATCAAAATCAAGGTCATAAAGAGCAGAAAAGTTTTCTGAATAAAATATAGAATTGAGGATCGTGAAGTGTTATGATTATTATAAAACGAAACGGAGGTATAAAATATGAGCATTTTCCCAAAAACATTAACAAAAGCTTTCAGCGAAGAAACTGACGAATCACAAAGGGCTTCACCCTATCAGACGTTAGGCAAAATAATCGACATTTCCATAGGAGAGATAAGGCCGAACCCTGTTCAGCCAAGGCGATATTTCTCACCTGCCGAACTAACAAGCCTTGCAAAAAGCATTTCTCAGGACGGTATCATACAACCTCTCACAGTGCGGCGTGTAAAAGGCACTTTTGAGCTTGTGTCAGGTGAGCGACGTTTGCGTGCGGCAAAGCTTGCAGGACTAAGGTCAGTGCCGTGTATACTTATCAATGCCACAGAGGAACGTTCGCAGGTCATTGCACTTATAGAGAATATCCAACGTTGTGACCTGAACTTTTTTGAAGAAGCCGAAGCGATCTCTCAGCTCATCACAAAATATGGCATGACTCAGGAATCTGCGGCTATTCGTCTGGGACTTGCTCAATCCACAGTTGCAAACAAACTTCGTATTCTGAAACTTAACACTGAGGAACGCAAAATAATTCTCGATAACAATATGTCAGAACGTCACGCAAGGGCTTTGCTAAAGATCACAGATAGTGACCGCAGGCTCGCTGTGTTGAACAAAGCGGCTGAAAGTGGGTGGACAGTTGACACATTGGAAAAATATATTGCCAAGCTTCTGAAAGATGATGAAAAGCGTGCAAGCTATCACAAAAGAGCGGCTATGTTAAAAGATGTTAGATTGTTTTTCAACAGTGTCAATAAGGCGATAGATGTTATGAGAATGGCAGGAGTGAACGCTGACGCAAAACGTATTGACCACGAGGATTATATCGAATATATTATAAAGATACCATCGGAGAAGCAGGCAGAATAAAATGTTCCACATGGAACAAAAAAATTGGACAGGCTCAAAAGTCTGTCCAAATTTTTTTTATATATCGCTGTAAAAAAGCTGTTCCCAATAGGTGTATTCCCCGTTTTCTGACTTTGTGGCTTTTGCACACGCCATGTAATGCACATCAGGGTTGAGGATATTTTCTCTATGAGGCGGCGAGTCCATCCATGCGTCAAAGGCTTCTTTTACTGTGGTCATGCTGTTCATACCATATGCGATATTTTCAGCCGCCGCACGCCATTCAGGAAGGTCAGTTTCTTCTATAGCTGTGATGTATGAATTGCCGTCAGGTCTGTCATGAGAATAATTTTCCAGAAGTTCGTTCGCTCGCACATCTGCCGCAGAGTCGAGAAGTTCAAGTCCCTCAAGCTCTCTTAAACCATACTGTTTTCTGACTTCATTTACATAGCCAAGCATTTCAGATGTTTCAGCAGAAAGATTTCTATTTGACATATTCGTGCTTGAATCAGGTTCAGTAGGCTCGGCAGGCTGAGGAGCAGAGGGCTGTTCTTCCTGCACAGGCTCGGTAACAGTTTCAGTTTGCGTTTCTGTTTTCTTTTCAGTTTTCTTTGAAGTCGTTGTGGTAGTAGTAGCCGTTGTCGTTGTTGTAGTAACAGTTGTAGTCACAGCTTTTATATCTGCACTGTGAGGTGGCCGCATGGTCTTTCCGTTTATGATAACCTTATCCCCTGACACGCTTATGTAGTTATTGCCTACCACTATGGATTCCATAAGCTCATTATCAGTGTTCGTTATCTCCATGCCCTTATCCATGGCTTCAAGCACATACTTTGAGCCGTTCACATCTTTTACAGTAGCTTTCTTTACTGTCTTGCCGTCTTTTACAATCTCAAACTTATTCTCTGCGATACACCTTATAGTCACCTTGTCAGTTACGTTAAAGTTGCTGAAGCTTTCGTCAATATATGTCACCTTTGTGTTTGCATAGTAGACCTCGTTGGCTGATATTATTATCCTTGTGCCTTTATAACTGAACGAGTTGACCTTTTTTCCGTTTTTAGTGACAGTGACAGTATTTCCGTCACAGGTCAGTACAAGCTTATCACCGTTATCATCGGTTATCTCAAAAGAGTTCACTATCTCATTTGAACTGTTTATAAGAGTATATCCCCCCTGCACATTTGCAAAAAGGGTATAGCCGCCATCGAAAACTATCTTTGTACAAGTCGCTGCTGTTTGTATAGTAGTCACTGAACCCGTGATAGTTTCGGCAGACTTTTTATTTGTGGTCACAGTTGTGGTGACTCCTGTGCTGACGCTTGAAAGCTTTTTGGGCTTTTCTTCCCCTGTGTTTCCGCAAGAGGAAAGACAACAGCCTGCCGCACAGACAACACATAATATTTTAACTAACCTATTGCTTTCCATGATATCTTAGTTCTCCTGTTTTATCAAATGTTCCACATGGAACAATACAAAAAAGGCAGCCCTAGGACTGCCTTTGTGAGTTTATTTTGTGTTTGAAAGTGTCCATCTGAAAGGTGCTATTCTCTTTGCCCTTGTGTTGTCTATGTTCCAGTTGTTGAATGTGATAGATGGGTCAAAATAGCGATAATCAGTTTTCATCTTACCTTTGTTGATGCTTAGTCCCATTCCAGGTGATTTCTGGATAACTGCACCTATGCGGTGATGTTCCTTTTCATAATCAATTATCTCTTTTGCCGTTATCAGCCTTGAATCAGCAAGATTGTAGATTCCCTCATATCTTCCTGACGGTACATTGATAATACCATTTATAAAGTCGATAAGATTGAATACACAACAGAATGAAAAACCGTATTCTCCATCATTGAATATGTATGCAACATTTTCCTTTGCGTCAAATACTCTGTCTCTCAGATTTTGTGTATACTCAGCGTCATAAATAGGAGCTACTCTGGCAATAACAGGTATAGTTTCAGACTTTTTAAATTCCTTCTGCATTATCTTCTCAGATGTCATCTTAAGATCTGCATAGTTTGAATTTCCCTTTTCAGGAGCAGTTTCCCTTATTGGTTCTCTGCCTTTCTGTACACCATATATTGCTGTTGTGCTGAGCAGGATAAAACTCCTTACCTCAGCCTTGTTTGCAGCCGCATATATGAACTTATCACATATCTTGCTCTTTTTCATCTCAGCGTCTGTTACATATGGATCTATATCGTTATCTACAGAATTTGCCAGATGCACGACAACGTCGATCTTGTTACTATCGATTACATTTGTAATAGCGTCCTTATCTGTAATATCACACTGGATAAAAGTATAGTTTGGATCAGTTCCAATAAACTCATTTTTGCGTGTATCTATACCGAATACACGATGCTTTTTGTGCAGTAAGCTGGATGTAAGGTACAAGCCTATCATTCCGCTTGCTCCTGTAACTAAAATTGAAGCCAACTCTGCCACTCCTTCCCCAAGTAGAATTGCACATTTATTTACTATAATTATACCACAGTTTTTATTAATTGCAAATACTTTTTGAAGAAAACTGAAAAATTTAGATTTTCTTTATAATTTTGCTTGCTATATTTAGTGAATTGTGATAAAATTATAGGTATAAATCATAAGCAAAAGAAATATAAAAATATCTTAACATATAGAAATATTAAGGAGCAATTTATTTTGGTTTATTCCGATCTTATATTTATACTGGGAATGTTCCCGATAATGACCATTATTTCGCTTTTCGACAGAAGTGCAGAATATAAAAACCTCATTCTGATAGTTTGTTCCCTGCTGTTTTTCAGTTGGGGCAGACCTTTTGTGTTCTGTCTTATTTTCCTGTCAGTTATCCTCGATTGGATATTTGGTCTTATTATTTCAAAAAACCGTGAAAATAAAGCACTTTGCAGGATATTTTTAGTGCTGGATATTATAATGAATGTATCTCTTATGCTAATATTCGGTCAGAATATCCTTTATAATAAGGTAAAAAAGCTCAGTTTTGACGCCGCCATACTTCCACTTGGTATGGGTTATTATATGCTCAGAGGAATTTCTTATGTCTATGACGTTTTCAAGGGCAACTGCAAAGCAGAAAAAAACATTTTCTGCCTTTTGACTTATATGGTGTCACTGCATTTCATGCTTGTGGGACCTCTTGTGAGATACGGTGATATTGAGCCACAGATAAGGCATCGTGAGATCACAGGAGCAAAGCTCAACCAGGGACTTAATAAGATAGTTTTCGGTTTTGGCAAGGTGGTGCTTCTTGCAGGTGTTTTTGAACAGATAAAGCTTGCAGGACTTAACGGCAAAGAGATAACTACCCTTGGCTGTTGGCTTGGTATGCTGTCATTCTTGGCTCAGTATTATTTTCTTTTCACAGGACTTTCGGATATGGCAATGGGACTTGGTCTTACAAACGGCTTTGTTTATCCTGACAACTACACAAACATTGAAGCTGACGGACTTTTCACTGGTATGATAAAAAGCTTCAATACAACTGTTGTTGACTTTTTCAGTGAGGTTTTCTGCTGCAAAAAAAACATGAACAAGGTCTTTACTTTTGTGTGCTATATACTTTGCGGTCTGGCACTTTCTATATGGTATCAGGCAAAGGTGAATTTCATTATCGTCGGACTTTGTGCGGCAGTGCTTTGTATCCTTGAAAAGCTGTTTCTTGAAAGACCGCTTTCAAAGCTGCCTGACCTTGTGAAGTATATTTATCTTTTGCTGACAGCTCTCGTTATTTTTGGCGGACTTTATTTTGACAGCTTCTACGGCTACAAAAAATGGCTCTTTGCACTTGCAGGAGTAAATGTGAAATACACCTTGAGCGTGTCTGTAAAAAGTGCAGTGCTGAAAAATATCACCCTTATAGTAATATCGTTCTTTATTGTCTGCCCACCTGCAAAAAGGGCTTTCTGCAAGATTTTTAAAAAGCTTTCACAGAAGTCTCAGGCGGCTTATGGCAGAGTTATGATAACAAAGACCATAATGACAGTGCTTGTTTTTGCAGTGAGCGTTATAACACTTGCGGCGGAATATGCGGCATAAAAAGAGGAAAATACTAATGGATAAGAAAACTACACGATTCAATATCGTTCACGGTGATGATGAATATGAGATACCGGAGGAATGCGAGGCTGCGGAGGAAGCGGCTGAAGAGCTTGCCAAAACGAATTTGGAGGAGCATTACAGCTTTATAAATCTTCTTTCCATAGCGGTCATAATGCTATTTGCCTGCATATTCTTTATTTCAGTTTCAGGAAGCGACATTGTGGAGGACAACAATCTGTCTTTAACATTCAAGACTTTCTTTTCAGGGGATTACACTCAGGCATTGGAGGACTCTTATAATAATAGTATACCTTTTCCTGACGCCATGAAAGCTGTTGAGGAGCGTATCTCTCTTATTTATGGTATCGGCAATAAGGTCACTGACCCTATAAAGGAAACCCCTGACAATACTGATTCTAACCACAACAGCTTCGATCATCCGACTAATAATGACAGTGATGATCCTGACGAAAATGTTATCACCACCACTGCAAAACCGCAGGACGGTGAAGTAACTACCACAAAGAAAAAAGAGGACAAGAAAAAAACAACAACTACCACTGCTATTGACAGACCAGAGGAAACTAAAAGCACCACAACGACTTCAACGGCTTCCACTACCACAAATAATGACAAGCCTTACTATACTGTCACCGAAACTGAGCCTATAGTACAGCCTGGTCCTACTACTACCACGACCACAACAAAGGCACCTGAGACCACAACTCAGCCGACAGAAACTGCAGAACCTACCACCGAGCAAACTGAGGGACCGTCAGATGAATAGCAGATTTGATAACCCTTTTCCCTATTCTGATGACAATAAAAGATATCATACCTACAATTATTATCTAAGGCACAAGTTCGGCACTAAGGTTTTCAAGATACCGCTTAATATTGACCTTGGCTGTCCGAACAGAGACGGCACAAAAGGTGTGGGGGGCTGTGTGTTCTGCTCGGCAAAAATGAGCGGAGATTTTGCAGGCGACCCTCATGAGGATATCCTTACTCAGTACAGAGAGATAAGGGAGAAAATGAGCAAGAAGTGGAGCAAGGGTCTGTGCATACCGTATTTTCAGGCAGGCTCAAACACCTATGCTGACGTTGAAACGCTGAGAAAAATGTTTTATACAGCCCTGTCATTTGAAAATACGGCAGGGCTTTCTATCGCAACGAGGGCGGATTGCATCAACGAAGAAAAAGCCGACCTGCTCGGTGAGCTTGCGGAAAAGACTTTTCTTACTGTAGAGCTTGGCTTGCAGACTATCCATGATGAAACGGCTTTGAAAATGAACCGCTGTCATACTTTTGCGGATTTTCTCAAAGGCTATGAAATGCTGAGAAAACGCAATGTGAATGTGTGCGTGCATATCATCGACGGACTTCCCGGTGAGGATAGGGATATGATGCTTGAAACGGCTAAAACTCTCGGTCAGCTTGATATACAAAGCATTAAGATACATCTTCTGCACGTTTTAAAAGGCACTGCACTTGCTGAGATGTACAAGCGTGGAGAATTTCGGGCTTTGGATATGGACGAGTATGTCAATATCGTCTGCGACCAGTTGGAGCTTCTGCCTGCGGAGATAGTAATACAGCGTGTGACAGGTGACGGTGCAAAGGACGACCTTGTTGCACCTTTGTGGAGTTTGAAAAAATTCTGCGTTATGAACGAGATAGACAAGGAAATGGGAAGAAGAAATTCATGGCAGGGAAAGGCTCTGTCGGAGTAAAAAGAGGTAAAAATGAAAGATATATGTGCTGTTTCAACACCCCTTGCTGAGGGGGGAATATCTGTAATAAGAATAAGCGGTGATAATGCCGTAAGCATAGGTGCAAAAGTTTTTAAACCGCTGTCATGCAAAAGTGTTGAAAACATGGCAGGCTATACCTGTGCATACGGAAAAATAGTTGACAAAAACGGCAGAGAAGTCGATGACGGTGTCCTTACGGTTTTCCGTGCGCCTAAGTCATACACCGGTGAAAACGTCTGCGAGATATCATGCCATGGCGGAATATATGTTACAAAAAAAGTTCTCAGACTTTGCATTGAACAAGGTGCAGAGCTTGCTCAGAGGGGTGAGTTCACAAAAAGGGCTTTTCTCAACGGAAAGCTTTCACTTACTCAGGCTGAGGGCGTAATGGAAACTATCTCCGCTCAGGGAGAATATGCACTTAATTCTGCAAATCTTACAAAAGAGGGCAGGCTTTTCAGGCTTATTTCTGATATGTCAAGAAAGTTTGTCACAATACTAGGTGAACTTGCGGCATGGGTGGATTATCCAGAGGAGGACTTGCCTGAGATATCTGAGGATAATCTCAGAGAGAGCCTTAAAAACGCTTTGGCAGGGCTTGATAAAATAATAGCAGATCATGACAGCGGTATGATACTGAAAAACGGTGTTGACACTGTTATCGCAGGCAAGCCGAATGTTGGAAAATCGACCCTCATGAATATGCTGTTGGGATATGACCGCTCCATAGTCACAAATGTGGCAGGCACTACACGAGATGTTATCGAAGAAAGTGCAAAGCTTGGCGAGCTTATTTTGAAGCTTTCCGACACTGCGGGAATACATGAAACTGATGATGAGGTTGAAAAAATAGGCGTTGATATTGCAAAGAAAAAGCTTAAAAACGCTATGCTTGTGATAGAAGTTTTCGACATTTCAAGAGAGCTTGACGAGGAGGATAAAGAACTGCTTGAATATGTGAAAAAGCTTGGAAAGGAAGTTATCATAGTTCTCAACAAATCTGACCTTGAAAATGTTGTTGAAAGGTCGCAGCTTGAAAAATATTCAGACTATGTGATAGAGATATCTGCGAAACTTGACGAGGGCAGAGAAGAGCTGCAAAAAGCCACAGAGAAGCTTTTGGGCATTGGCGGATATGACGCTGACAGCACGATTTTTGCAAACGAGCGTCAAACAGCCTGTGCAGAACGTGCAAGAAAATATCTTGCCATGGCTCTTGAAAGCCTTGATATGGGAGAAACTTTGGACGCTGTTACTGTGATGATAGACAATGGCGCAAATGCACTTTTGGAGCTGACAGGAGAAAAAGCTACAGAAGCGGTGGTAGACGAGGTATTTTCAAAATTCTGCGTAGGAAAGTAATTTATATGGTCTTATTTTCAGACAGGTGGTTTTATTATGCAAAAGGAATATTTTGATATTATTGTGGTAGGTGCAGGTCACGCAGGCTGTGAAGCGGCTTTGGCGGCGGCACGCCTTGGACTAAAGACGGCACTTTTTACCATAACACTTGACGGTGTTGCCAATATGCCATGCAACCCCTCTATAGGCGGAACTGCAAAGGGACATCTTGTTCGTGAGATAGACGCTTTGGGCGGAGAAATGGGCAAGGCGGCGGATAAAACTTTTCTGCAAAGCAGGATACTCAACCGTGGAAAAGGTCCTGCCGTTCATAGTCTGAGGGCGCAGATAGACCGTGTTGAATATCATAAGCTTATGAAAAAAACTATCGAAGATACTGACGGGCTTTATCTGAAGCAGGCTGAGATAACTGATATTTTATTTGAGGAGGACGGCAAAACTGTCCGTGGTGTGCGTACAAAGCTTGGCACTGAGTATGACTGCAAGGCTGTTGTCATCTCAACGGGAACTTACCTTGGCGGCACTGTCCATGTGGGTGCGGTATCATATTCAAGCGGTCCTGACGCAACTTTGCCTGCACTTAGTCTGACAGAATGTCTTAAAAAGGCAGGCATGACCATAAGACGTTTCAAAACAGGCACTCCTGCCCGTGTACACAAGCGTTCCATAGATTTTGACAAGCTTGAAGTTCAGTGCGGTGACGATGATATAACGCCATTTTCTTTTGATAATCATGAAAAGCTTGAAAATAAAGTCAAATGCTATGTGGCTTATACAAATGAAGAAACACACAAGGTAATAAGAGATAACATACATCTTTCACCTATATATTCGGGTAGGATACACGCTATTGGTCCTAGATACTGTCCGTCTATCGAGGACAAAATAATGAGATTTTCGGATAAGCCAAGGCATCAGCTTTTTATTGAGCCAATGGGTCTTGACACTGACGAATATTATCTGCAAGGTATGTCGTCATCACTGCCTGAGTTCGTTCAGCTCCAATTTTTGCACACTATAAAAGGACTTGAACACGTTGAGATAATGCGAAATGCCTATGCCATAGAATATGATTGCTGCGACCCTACAGAGCTTTCTGCTACGCTGGAGTTCAAGGCTTTTGACGGTCTTTACGGCGCAGGTCAGTTCAACGGCACTTCGGGATATGAAGAAGCCGCCGCACAAGGTCTTATCGCAGGCATAAATGCCGCACTGAAAATTCTCGGCAGAAAACAGCTTATTCTTGACAGAGCGTCATCATACATAGGCACTCTTATTGACGACCTTGTTACAAAGGGTTGTTCAGACCCTTACAGAATGCTCACATCAAGAAGCGAATACAGACTTTTGCTAAGACAAGATAACGCTGACATAAGGCTCACGCCTATAGGACATGAGATAGGGCTTATCTCAGACGAAAGATATCAGCATTTGCTTGACAAAAATGAACAGATAGCCGCTGAGATAAAGCGTGTTTCAAAGATAAATATTGCGCCAGATCCTGAGATAAATGCCTATCTTGAATCTGTAGGCACTGACCCTCTTAACAACGGCATAAAACTTGCTCAGCTTATCCGCAGACCACAGGTATCATATGACGGTCTTGCACCTTTCGATAAGGAACGACCTGAGCTTTCAGCAGAGGTAAAAGAGCAGGTAGAATTGCAGATAAAATATGACGGCTATATAAAGATACAGCTTGAACAGGTGGAGGCTATGCGAAAGCTAGAGAAAAAGGCTTTGCCTGTTGATATTGACTATAATGATATAAAAAGTCTTAGACTTGAAGCAATTGAAAAGCTCAATAAGATAAAGCCTGTATCAGTTGGTCAGGCAAGCCGAATCAGCGGAGTAAACCCTGCTGACGTGGGTGTGCTTTTGGTATGGCTCTCATCAAAGAATGACCATAGGGAGGAATAGTATGTCAAAGCTTATTTCTAAGGACGATTTTATAAAGCTTTTTGATAATTATGATATAACAATATCTGACAGCGATTATTCACGCTTTGAAGCTTATGCAGATCTGCTTTGTGAATGGAACGAGAAAATAAATCTTACTGCTATCACTGACCCTGAGGGAATTTCAATAAAGCATTTTTTTGACAGCGTTTATCCTTTCACACTTTTCGAGGTAAAAGAAAATGCAACGGTAATAGATGTCGGCACAGGAGCAGGATTTCCGTCCTGTCCACTGAAAATCGTCCGTGACGATATAAAGCTTACACTTTTGGATAGCCTTAATAAGAGGATAAATTTTCTTGCACAGCTTTCAGACAGTCTTGACCTTGGTGCGACCTGCATACACGGCAGAGCAGAGGAGCTTGGCAGAAGCATAGAGTGCCGTGAACAATTTGACATTGCCACAGCAAGAGCAGTGGCAAACCTCAGCGACCTATGCGAGTATTGCCTGCCTTTTGTAAAAGTCGGCGGATATTTCGTTGCATTGAAAGGCTCAGGAGGAAATGACGAGCTGAAAGAGGCTAAAAATGCTATTAAGATACTGGGAGGAAAGGTCGAAGAGGTCTTTGACTATGAACTTCCAACAGGCGACGGCAGAACGCTTATCCTTATAAGAAAAGTATCTGAAACGCCTGAAAAATATCCACGCAACAAGGGTCAAATGAAAAAGAAAAAATTATAATACGAATATATGCACAAAAAAACACGCTGAATTTTTGTTCAGCGTGTTTTCTTATTGTCATTTTTAATTTAGAACTCTATCTTTGAGTAAAGACCTGAATCCTTCATTGTGTCCTCTGGCTTTGGCTTCTTGTAGTCCTTTTCAAAGCTTGTTGTGATGTCAAAACCCTTTGAGCGGCGATTGTTATTGTTTCTTCTTCTGCCGCCGTTCTTCTTGTAGCCGCCTCTGTTGTCATACTTTCTAGGTGTTGTAGAGCTGATTATTACCTTTCTCCATGGCTCTTCACCCTTTGACTGAGATGTTACACCCTCGATCTCTGATACAGCAGCGTGAATGATTCTTCTCTCATATGGATTCATTGGCTCAAGAGCTGATGAATGACCGCTTCTCTTTACGTTGTTTGCTATCTTTTTTGCAAGCTCTTCGAGCTGGGTCTTTCTTCTTGCCCTGAAACCATTGCAATCTGTGGATATTCTGAAATATTCTCTGTCTATCCTGTTGCATACAAGTGATGCAAGATACTGAAGTGAATCGAGGATATCGCCCTTCTTGCCGATAAGCTTCTCGAACTCTTCGCTCTTTATCTCAAAAAGTGCGCCGTTTTCAAGCTTTGTTACCTCGATCTCTGTGTCTTCTATACCCATTGCCTTTATAACATTGAGTATATATTCCTTTGCACAGTCAGCCTTTTTCTGCAAAGTGTCGCTCCACTCTGCCTCTGCCTTGACTTCTTCTTGAACTTCTGCCTTTTCTTCAACAGCCTCTGTTTTTTCAGTTACAGTTTCTACCTTTGTTTCAGGCTCATATTCAGCTTCTACCTTTGCCTCACCCTTGATCTTTCCGAAAAAGCCCTTTTTAGGCTCTTCAAGAACT
The DNA here is from genome assembly GCF_000435935.1 of Ruminococcus sp. CAG:57. NCBI lineage: Bacteria > Bacillati > Bacillota > Clostridia > Eubacteriales > Oscillospiraceae > Ruminococcus > Ruminococcus sp. CAG:57. Next base: position 48,416 of record NZ_FR890710.1, read on the forward strand.
GTGAAAGTGATCTTTTCTACTTCTGTTCCAAATTCAACTGCCGCCTTGTTCTTTGCTTCGTCTACAGTTGCGGCTGTAAAGATCTGTTTCATTTTTTTCTGCTCCTCTCGCTAAAAAAGTTTAGTCAACAACAGGTCAATCCTGTGAATCGTCATATTCGTCGCCATATTTCTCAGCCATTCTCTTTCTGGCTTCGTTAAGACGTCTTCTCTGCTCGTCTTTAAGCTCCGTCTTTGTTTTCTTCTTAGGCTCATCGTAATCCTCATCGTCAGAAAGTGACTTTCTGATCTCAGCAGGATCCTTACCAGCCTGTATCATCTGAGCCTCAGCCATTTTCTCCATAAGAGTAGGCTTGCCCTTCTTTTTCTGCTTTGCTATATCCTTCTGAACAAGCTCTGCAACGTGTTCAGGTGTATAGATCTTATTGAGTACGATAGTCTGTCCAAGTGCAAACAGTGAAGAATAGCACCAGTAAAGACCAAGACCTGCCGGATAGCTGAAACCGATCCACAGTGAGAAGATAGGCATACCATAAAGCATTATCTTCATTCCCATTCCGCCCATATTAGCGGCGTCAGGATTGTTCTTCTTTGCAAAATGCTGTGAAACGAATGTCACTATAAGCTGCAAAAGTGCTGATACAATAGGGATAATGCATGAAAGATCCTTCATTGTTGGTATCTTTCCAAGGAAAAGTCCGAAAATGCTGTAGTTGAAATCTTCAGCCGCAGCCTTTACGCTTGTTGGAAGCACATCTGCATACTGTCCGCCCTCTTTTTCAGTGAAAACGAAAGTCATAAGCTCAGGTCTTGACTGAATGAGGTTTGTGGAGAAGTAATTCTCGTTAAGAATAAAAGTATCTATATCATTATGAGCCTTGATAGCATCCATAACGTTAGATATCTTGTTGTCATTAGAAAGTGCCTTTGCAGACTTTGGATACTTGTCCTTATCTGTAAAAAGCTTTTCAAGCTTATCATAAGCTTCGTCCTCAGTAGCACCGTCTTTCTCAAACTTTTCAATAAGCTTTTCTATTGTAGTATCCTTGCTTTTTACCTCAGCACTGACAACATAAAGATTTGATATCATGTTGTTTGAGTCTGTAAGCTCCTCTTTATCTGCGTTTGAAACGTAGGTAAGAGGTCCGTAAATAACAGGGATAAGAGCAAACAGAATTACCATTGTGATGACCATTGGCAAACAGCTTGCCATAGGGTTTACGCCAGCCTTGGCGTAAAGGTTCATCTGCTCTTCCTGCATCTTCTGCTGGTTTTTAGCGTATTTCTTCTTTATCTTTTCAAGCTCAGGCTGAAGCATGGTCATTCTTGCCATGCTCTTCTGCTGCTTGACGTTAAGCGGAAATACTATAAGTCTTGTAAGGATAGTGAAAAGCAGCAGTGCTATTCCGTAGTTCTTGCATACAAAATAGCAGCCCTTCATTATCCAGCCCAAAGGGGTCGCAATAATACCCATTTAATATCCTCCAGATCAATTATTTGTCATATTGATAACCTATATATCTGATTAAGCTCTCAGGCTTATTTTTTTCTGATTTTAAAATACTCAGTGGTAAGCTTGTCAGGAACATAGTCAACCCCTCCCAGACTCCACGGGTTGCACCTAAGCAGTCTCCATACAGTGAGCAGCGTGCCTTTAAAAAAGCCGTGTTTTCTGTAAGCCTCCAGCGCATATGCCGAACAGCTTGGATAATACTTGCACCTTGGTCCGAAAAGAGGACTTATAAATCGCTGATAAAACCTTATCAGCAGCTGAGCCAGTTTACTCATTTTACTTTCTCTTTGCCCTGCCTGACCTGTTATTATTTGGAACAGGCTTATTCATCTCTTTTATGAGTCTTTTTTTTATAAATCTTTCAATATCCTGAGTTTTCTTTTCCCCTATATCGTTTCTTCCCACAAAAACTATATCATAGCCCAGCGGAAATTCCGCCTCGTTAAGTCTGTAGGCGGCTCTAACTATTCTCTTTATCCTGTTTCTCGTTACTGCGCAGCCCTGCTTTTTGCCTGCCGTTATGCCAAGCCTGTTATACGGGCTGCCGTTGGGATAAAAATATGCTGCTACAAAACTGTCTGCACAAAATCTTCCCTTTTTATAGCACCTTAAAAATGCCTTGTTATCCTTTAAAACCGTTGTGAACAGCATCTTCATTTCCCCATTGTGTACTGTTTTTACTCTTTTCGCCTTTTCACGGCAATTTTGCCAAAAAAAGATAAAGACCCAATACCATGCAAATCAATGAATGGTATATAGGTCATCTGAGGCAGCGTCCAACGACGCTTAAATACAACTGCCTAGGGACATCGATTCAGGCGTAACTAACCGCCTGAATAATGCCTGTCAGACTTATCATCAGAAACTGCCTGTATCTCTTAGTAGCTGAGTCTAGCTCTGCCCTTTGCTCTTCTTCTTGCGAGTACCTTTCTGCCGTTAGCAGTAGACATTCTCTTCATGAAGCCGTGAACTTTCTTTCTCTGAAGCTTTTTAGGCTGATATGTTCTTTTCATCGAATTCTCCTCCTTCCGCTTTCAACACTCCGTCATTTTATACAAAAAAACGTCCTCGGAGATGTTTAAACTTATAGGGTCACAGCAAATTACAATATCGCTATGAAAAAAGCCCTTGTAATTTAATATTATAGCTCATTCACACACCATTTGTCAAGCCTGTTCATAATATTTTTATATTTTTTTTGATATTATTTTTCTTTGCTTTGGAGGGCTTACTGTCCGAAAAACCTGCCGCTTACGTCCTCCTTTTTAATGAGCATACAATATATTGTGTGCCAAATATAAATTTTATCTGTATTAAGTGTTTTTTCTTATCTTTGAAAAACATACTTTTTCTCCTTATTTCTTTCCTTATATATAATATATAGGACTTGAAATTTTAAGTCAAGTGTGCTATAATAGTATAGAATTGATTAATTATGCCTGTTTATATTTTTTTTAAAACTCTGACCTGCCGTCTGTTTGACAGGGGTCACGGCGGACAGCGGAAACACCGCACAGGCAGAGCTATTTTCTAGGAGGTTATGGAGAAACAATGGATTCCTTTAATGACGTATTTCAGGAGGTCCTGAAATATTGCCGAAACTGCAAAAGTATCAGCGAGCCGGGATATAACAAATGGATAAAGATACTTGAACCGATGAAGCTTGAAAACAATGTGGCTTATTTGCTCACTGATTCTGATTTTTCAAGAGATATCACTATGAACGCCTATGAGAATCTTTTAAAAGAAGCTTTTCTCAACACTTTGGGCTTTGAGGTAGATATAAAAATACTTGTTAAAGACAAAGAAGAAGTTAATGAAACTGAGGAAAAGGATATAGAAGTCAAGGTGGCTGACTTTTCTGATGAAGAAAACAACAATCTTACCTTTGATAACTTTATCAAAGGTAAATCGAATGATCTTGCCTATGCTTTCAGTACGGCTGTCGCACATAAGTATGACGAAGATCAGAAAACGCCGTCTAACACAAATACTATATTCAACCCTCTCATCATATATGGTGATTCGGGACTTGGAAAAACTCACCTTATGAAAGCTATCGAGCATGAGGTAAAGAAAAATCACCCTGAGCTGAAAATTATTTACACCACAGGTGAATCCTTTATAAACCAGCTCGTTAAAGCTATCGAGTCAAAGGAAACTAATAAATTTCATGATAAATACAGGAATGCTGACTATCTTATGGTAGACGATATACAGACCATTGCAGGCAAGGAGCGTATGCAGGAGGAATTTTTCCATACCTTCAACGATCTTTACAATGCTGGCAAGCAGATAGTTCTCACATCGGATATTGCACCGTCAAAGATATCGAAGCTTCAAAACAGGATACTTACCAGATTTTCACTTGGCGTTCAGGTAGACGTTACACCGCCTGATTTTGAAACAAGAATGGCTATCGTAAAGAAAAAGGCTGATATGCTGGACTTACAGCTTTCTGACAATGTTGTAAGGATAATAGCAGAGAAGATAAAGACGAACATACGTCAGCTTGAGGGAACTGTAAACAAAATAAAGGCTCTTACCATTTATACAAATGAAAGCCCGTCCATATCTATGGCTCAGAGGATAATCAAGGAAATAATCATTGAAAATCACCCTGCTGAGATAACGGTTGACAGGATACTTCAGGAGGTAGCGGCGGCATTTGACGTTACTGCTGACGACATAAAATCAACAAACAGACGTGCAAACGTATCCCTTGCAAGAAAAATAGCGATCTATCTCTTCAAGGACGTAAAGGGCATGACCTTTATACAGATAGGAAATGAGCTTAACAAAAATCATTCAACTATGACCATACACTATCAGGACGTTGTTAAAAATCTTAAAGAGAACAAACAGCTAAAAGATACCGTTGACGACATAATCAAAAACCTCAAGGACAATTAAACGGACTATTTCAACATTTTCAACATAGTTTTCAACAATTTTGTTGAATATCCGGACTTGGATATATAAAGCTTTGCGGAATGTTTTTCAAAACTTTGCACAATGAAGTTTAAACAATGGTGTTATAAAATCAAACACCGATTTTCAGGTTTCAACATTTTTTGCGATAATAATAAACATTCAACAAACATTTTTTCAACTTTTCAAACACAAAAAAAGTTTTTGAAAACACAGTTGAAGTGATGTTAAAATAAACTTGAAAAGCAAAACAAGTCTGCAAAAGGCTTTGAATGACTTTTCAACCATTTCAACACACTCTACTACTAATACTAATTTAATATTGATTTATTTATATATTATCAGAACAAAAAATATAAATTTGAGAAATTCATATGTTGAAAAAACAAAAGTCAGATAAATGTAATTTTTTAGAAAGGAAATTGCTATGAAAATTCTGTGTAATAATGCTTCACTTTGCGGAGCAGTAACAAATGTTTCAAAAGCAGTGTCAGAACGTGCTGCACTTAAATCTCTTGAGGGAATAAAATTCAAGCTTGAAAACTCAATGCTGGAGCTTACCGGCTATGACCTTGAGATAGGTATAAAAACTGTTATACCAGTAAAGAGCGACGATTCGGGAGAATTTATACTTAATGCAAGACTTTTTGCTGAAATGATAAGGAAAATGCCTTCTGAAGAGATCCTGATAGAGGTTTCTGAAAATTTTCAGGTAACGATCTCAGGAGGAGTTACCACATTCAATATCCCTGCAACATCAGCAGAGGAATATCCTGCACTTCCTAAGAAAGAGGAAGAAAACAAGATAACTATCTCTCAGCCTGTTCTTAAGGATATGATAAATCAGACAAAGTTTGCCGTGGCTGTTACAGACCTTAAGCCTGTTCTTAAGGGCGAGCTTTTTGAGATCGAAAACGGTACTCTTACTCTTGTTGCCCTTGACGGATACAGACTTGCTGTGAGATATGAGCCTATAAAGTATGACGGAAGTCTTAAATTCGTCGTGCCTGCAAAAACTCTCTCTGAGATAGCAGCACTTCTGGGAGATAACGACGAAGAAACAGCCTCCGTTTATCTCTCAAAAAATCATGTTGTATTTGAATTAAACGGCTATCTTGTTTATTCAAGACTTATCGAGGGCGAGTTCCACCCTTATAAGTCAGCTATACCAACTACTTGCACAACTGAGGTCATTGTTGACAGGAAAGAGCTTATTGCCGCTCTTGAAAGAAGTTTGATACTTATAAGTGACAGAACACCGTCACCTGCAAGATGCTATTTTGAAAATAATTCTATAAAAATAAACTGCTCAACAAGCGTTGGAAAGATAACAGACGAGATAAAAGCTGATATAGCAGGTCCTGTTATCGAGATAGGCTTCAAGTGCAAATATCTTCTTGATCCTCTGAAGGTCATAAAGGAAGATAAGGTCAAATTGCAGATGAGCGGAAGTCTGCTGCCTATGAAGATAGTTCCGTGTGAGGGCGACGCTTATACTTACCTCGTTCTCCCTGTAAGACTAGCAAAGGAATAAGAATATGAAATATCAGCAGATAGATGTAAATATAAAATCAGAGTTTATAAAGCTCGATTCTCTGCTTAAATATGCAGGTGTTGTGGAAACAGGCGGCATTGGCAAGGAGATAATCCTCGAGGAGAGAATCAAAGTAAATGGTGAAGTCTGCACAATGAGGGGAAAGAAGATCCGCCCCGGGGATAAGGTGCAGATAGACGAGATAGCTACAGAGATAGTGGTAAAATAAAATGGTGATAACCAAAATTTCCGCAGACGGATTTAAAAATCTCAAAAAAGTCGAGATATATCCTCATGAAAAAATGAATATTTTCTGCGGAAAGAATGCTCAGGGCAAAACAAATCTTATAGAAGCTATATGGCTTTGCAGCGGAGTGAGGTCTTTTCGCAACACAAAAGACAGAGAAATGATAGATATAAACGGACAGTTCATGAATATCGACATTTCATTTAAAAACAGCTTTCGCAGTCAGGATATACATTTTGCAATGGCTAGACCTAATGTGAGAGAAAAAAACGTCACCTTGAATGGCGTAAAGCTGAAAACTCCCTCAAAGCTTTTCGGAAGCCTTGATTGTGTTATCTTTACTCCTGAGGATCTGGAGCTTTCAAAAGGCTCTCCCGAAAACAGACGGCAGTTTCTTGACCTTTCAGTGTCACAGATAAAAAATTCCTACAGCTCTGTTATCTCAAAATATGATGATCTTATAGAGCAGAGAAATATATTGTTAAAAAATATCTGTTACGGCAGATCAAAAAGAGAAGAGCTTGAAGTGTGGGATATCCAGCTTGCTCAGCTTGGGGCTTATATTTCGCTTTTAAGATACAATTATACCAAAAAGCTCGATATGTTCGCAAAAAAGCTTTATGAGGATATATCAGAGGGCAGAGAAAGGTTGGAGCTTGAATATTATTCCACTGTGTATTCAAATCTGGAGGGCAGAAAAGATTATGCAGGAGAAATGGCTGAAGAGTATCTAAGCTGCCTGCAAAATAATCTTGATGACGATATAAGAGCAGGATTTACACAGAAAGGCGTTCACAGAGACGATCTTGCGGGAAAAATAAACGGACTGGCAGTTAGACAATTCGCTTCTCAGGGACAGCACCGCTCTCTTGCTCTTATTTTGAAGCTTTCGCAGGCTTATATACTTGCCGAGGAAATAGATGACAGCCCGTGTATACTTCTCGATGATGTTTTGAGTGAGCTTGACCTATCAAGGCAGAAGTTCGTTATTTCGAAAATACACGATATGCAGGTCTTTATAACCTGCTGTGACAGGAATATCCCCTTTGACGAGAAAAGCCATGGAAAGATATTCAATATAGAAAACGGAATGATAGTTCAGGAGAATAAGTGATGTTTCTGCATTTAGGAAATAACTATTTAGTCAATACTAAAGATATCATAGGGATCTTCGATATAGAGAACACCTCTGTTTCTGCCAACACAAAGGAATTTCTTAATTTTGCGGCAAAAAACAGACGTGTTGTGAACTGCACATATGAAATGCCTAAAAGCTTTGTGGTGTGCCTTGATAAAGACTTTACGGAAACTGTGTATATAAGTCAGATGAGCTGTGCCACACTTTTGAAAAGAAGCAAAAGAATGCCTGAATGATGAATCAAAGATATAAGATTATAAGATAAAAAACAAGTGATGAGGGGGTTATTTTTTGGAAAATAACAACGAGATCGAGATCCAGAACACCGAGGAAATATCCATGGTGGATAAGCAAAATGATTATAATGAAAATCAGATACAGGTGCTGGAGGGTCTTGAAGCGGTAAGAAAAAGACCTGGTATGTATATCGGATCAACAGGTCCTAAGGGACTTCACCACCTTGTCTACGAGATAGTTGACAACGCTATCGATGAGGCATTGGCAGGATATTGCACTGAGATAGAAGTAGAGATACTTCCCGGGGACATTATCAGAGTTACCGATAACGGACGTGGTATCCCTACAGGTATACACCCAAAGGAGAAAATATCTGCTGCAACGGTAGTTTATACCATTCTCCACGCAGGCGGAAAGTTCGGCGGCGGCGGATATAAGGTAGCAGGCGGACTCCACGGCGTTGGTGCGTCTGTAGTAAACGCCCTCTCGGAATATCTTGAGCTTACAGTTTATGACGGAAAACATATTCATTTTCAGAGGTTTGACAGAGGTAATTATTCAGAGCCGCTGAAAATAATCGGCGATACTGATAAAACAGGTACTTCCGTTCTCTTTAAGCCTGACCCTGAGATATTTCAGGAAACAACAGTGTTTGACTATGAAACACTGCTTAAAAGACTTAGAGAACAGGCATTCCTTAACGCTGGTATAAAGATAATATTCACTGATAAGAGAAATGAATCAGAGCCTGTGGGCGAAACTCTCCATTATGAGGGCGGTATAAGACAGTTTGTGGAGCATATCCACAAAACAAGAGGCGTTACTCCGCTTTCTGAGGAAGTTATCTATGTCAACGGCATGGAGGGCGATACCTTTGCTGAGATAGCTTTGCAGTATAACGATACTTATAATGACCTTATACTTTCATTTGCTAATAATATCCATACTCCTGACGGCGGTACTCATGAAACAGGCTTTAAAAATGCTCTTACAAAGGTAATAAATAACTACGGTAAGAAGTTCGGCTATCTTAAAGACGACGATAAACTTCTTGGCGACGACGTAAGAGAAGGTCTGACGGCTATAGTATCCGTTAAGCTCACAAACTGTGAGTTTGAGGGACAGACAAAGGGCAGACTTGGCAATCCTGAGGTAAGACCTTTCGTTGACAAGATAGTTACCGAAAAGCTTATGAACTACTTTGAGGAAAACCCTACTGTGGCAAAGGCTATTTTTGATAAGTCCGTTCAGGCACAAAAGGCAAGAGAAGCCGCAAAGAAAGCAAGAGAGCTTACAAGAAGAAAATCTGCTCTTGAATCCTCTTCATTGCCTGGCAAGCTTGCAGATTGCTCAGAGAGAGATGCTTCACTCACCGAGATCTATATCGTCGAGGGAGATTCTGCGGGTGGCTCTGCAAAGGAAGGCAGAGATAGAAAATATCAGGCTATACTTCCTTTGTGGGGAAAAATGCTCAACGTAGAAAAAGCTAGGATAGATAAGGTATACGGCAATGAAAAGCTTATGCCTGTTGTTACAGCATTAGGAACTTCGATTGGCGAGGACTTTGATATATCAAAGCTCCGTTACGGCAAAGTTATCATCATGGCCGATGCCGATGTGGACGGTTCTCATATCAGAACACTTCTGCTTACATTCTTCTTTAGATTTATGCGTCCTCTTATCGAGGATGGTCATATCTATCTTGCTCAGCCACCGCTTTTCAAGGTTGCAAGGGGCAAACAGGTCAGATATGCTTTTTCAGACGCAGAGAGAGATCAGTATATTTCTGAGCTTTCAGGAGAGAACAACCTGAAGGTAAACGTTCAGAGATATAAAGGTCTTGGTGAGATGGACCCTGAACAGCTTTGGGAAACAACCATGGATCCTGAAAGAAGAACTATGATAAAGGTGACAATGGAGGACGCTGTTAAGGCGGACGAGATATTCACTATTCTTATGGGCGATAAGGTCGCACCGAGAAAAGAATTTATAGAGAAAAATGCAGAGTATGTAAAGAATCTTGACGTTTAAAGAAAGGATACTGCTTTGGATAACAACGAAAATAAAAATCAGGAAACAGAGCTTGAAGAGGTAAAGACAGAGGAAGCTGTTGAAACGGCTGAGAAAGCTGTTGATAATGCTGATGAGGTGGAAGAAGCAAAGATAGAAAAAGAGCCTGTTTTGAGCTTTGAGTATGATGTGAAAAACGAGGAAGAGGAAAGAGCTTTTTTAGCCTTTCAGAAGAAATTCGTTTATGCGCATAACTGGAAGATAACAGCGGCTTTTGGCGTTGTTGCGGTGCTTTTTATAGTGTCCATAGTGAGAAACCCTTCGGGATATCTTAACTGGGTGCTGGCGTTCATATGCCTTGCAATAATCGTTCTCACATGGTATAACACCAGAAGAATAAGAAAATATCTTATGCAGGCACTTAAACCTCTTGAGGACGACAAGTATGTTTTCACCCTCTATGACGACAGCTTCAAAATAGAAACGCTGCCGACAGAGGAGGAAAAGCAGGAGGAGGACTTTACTCCTGTTCCACCGAGGATAGTTGGTTTTGAGGATATCTCACTGAACGTTTTGGAAAATGACGAGATGTTTATTATAATACTCAAAAAAGAAACTATTTATGTGCTTGCAAAAAGAGTTATGAACGAGCAGCAGCAGGAAACACTGAGAAAAACTTTTTCAGAGCTGCTTGATAGCGATTATGAAATGATAGATAATAAATAAGAACAGGATATGTTCTTTTCAAAGTAAACCGAAAGGTTAAAAAGGAGTGGATAAAGTGAGCGATTATAACGTTATTGACACTGATGTTGAAGCGATAATGAAAGAATCTTTCATTCAATATTCAATGGCGGTAATTGTATCCAGAGCCTTACCTGATGTAAGGGACGGACTTAAACCTGTTCACAGAAGAATTTTATATACCATGTATGAAAATGGTCTTACACCTGATCAAGCTTACAGAAAATGTGCAGATACGGTCGGATCTGTGCTCGGTAAATATCACCCACACGGTGACGCATCAGTTTATGACGCACTTGTAAGACTTGCTCAGAAGTTTTCAATGAGATATCCTCTTGTTGACGGTCACGGAAACTTTGGTTCCGTTGACGGCGACCCTCCGGCTGCCTACCGTTATACTGAGGCTAAAATGGCTAAGATGTCAGTAAATATGCTGACAGATATAAACAAAACAACTGTTGATTTTCAGTCAAACTATGATGACAGACTGAAAGAGCCTGTTGTGCTGCCGTCAAGATTTCCAAATCTTCTTTGTAACGGCTCAGTAGGTATCGCTGTGGGCATGGCAACGAATATACCTCCTCATAACCTCCATGAAGTTATCGAGGGAATGAAAACTGTCATGAAAAACCCTGACTGCACACTTGATGAGCTTATGCAGAGCATAAAGGGTCCTGACTTTCCTACAGGCGGTATCATCATGGGCAGGTCCGGTATCAGAGCGGCTTACGGTACAGGCCGAGGAAAGATAACACTGCGTTCAAAGACCTCTATCGAGGAGATAAAGGGCAGAAACTGCATTATTGTCACCGAGATACCTTACATGGTAAACAAGGCAAGACTTGTTGAGTCTATCGCTGACCTTGTTAAGGAAAAGCGTATTGACGGAATACATTATATAAACGATGAATCCGGCAAGGACGGAATGAGGATCGTTATCGAGCTTAAAAAGGACGCTAATCCGCAGGTGGTGCTCAACAAGCTGTTCAGCTATACACAGCTTCAGGATACTGTGGGCGTTATAATGCTCGCACTTGTGAACGGTATTCCTAAGGTGCTGACTCTCAAGGAAATGCTTGAACAGTATATAGACTTTCAGGTCGATGTTATCACAAGAAGAACTAAGTTTGACCTTAACAAGGCTAAGGAAAGAGAGCATATCTTAAAGGGTCTTGTTATCGCACTTGACAATATCGATGAAGTTATCGAGATAATGAAAACTTCAAAGAATATCCCTGAGGCTAAGCAAAGACTTAATCAGCGTTTTGGTCTTACAGATATTCAGGCTGACCATATTGCAAATATGACCCTCGGACGTCTGACCGGTATGGAAAGACAGAAGATAATCGACGAGTTGGCTGAGATTGAAGTCAAGATAGCTGACCTTGAAGATATTCTTGCAAATCATCAGAGAATACTTGATATAATCATTGAAGAGGTCGAGGCTATTCAGGACAAGTTCGGCGACGAGAGAAGAACTCAGATAGAAAATGTCAGCGGTGAAGTTGATATCGAAGACCTTATCCCTGTTGAGGAAAGCGTTGTTACCTATACAAATGCAGGATATATAAAGAGAATGCCTGTTTCAGAGTATAAGGCTCAGAAGCGTGGCGGACGTGGCGTAACGGGTATGAAACAGCGTGAGGACGATTATATCGACGAGCTTCAGACCTGTTCTTCACATGACAATATACTCTTTATCTCCAATAAGGGCATAATGTATAAGCTCAAATGCTATGAGTTGCCTGAGGGTTCAAAGGCTTCAAGAGGCACAAATATAGTAAATCTTCTTGAACTGGGCGAGGGCGAGAAGATAGCCGCAATGATAAAAACTGCCGACTTTGACGAGGGCAAGTATATCGTCATGGTAACAAAGAACGGCAAGATAAAGAGAACTCCGCTGACTTCCTACAGAAATGTAAGAAAGAACGGTCTTATTGCAATTGGTCTTGATGAGGGCGATGAAATAGCAGGAGTAAGAATGACCTTTGGCGACAATGAGGTTATCGTTGCAACGCATAATGGTTATGCTATCAGGATAAGAGAAACTGACATAAGAGAGATGTCAAGAGTTGCTCACGGCGTAAAGGCTATAAAACTCAGGGGTAGCGACTATGTTGTATCAATGGCAAGAGTAAGAGAGGGTGCAAGCGTTCTCACTGTTGCAGAAAACGGTCTTGGCAGACGTGTTCCGCTGGAGTCTTATAAGGTACAGAACAGAGGCGGCTACGGTCTTATGAACTATAAGAGCGGCGGAGTATGCGGAATAAAGGTCGTTGATGATGAAGATGATATCATCATGATATCCACAGACGGCATTGTTATCAGAATAAGAGCCTGCGATATCAGCATGATGAGCAGATACTCCCGTGGCGTAAGACTTATGAGAGTCGGCGAGGACGGCAGAGTGGTTTCATTCACAAGAACTGAGCATGACGATGATGTTGAAACGGCTGAGGTGGAAAAGGCTACTGCCGAGGAGATAGCAGAGGCTCAGGCTGAGGAAAATGCTGAGGTCATTGAAGATAATACCGAAAGCGTTGAGAATGAGGATTCTGAAAACACGGAAGAATAATATAAAAATCAAGTAAAGACAAAATAAACGGGCGAACACTGTTCGCACCTGCATTGACTAAAAAATTAACGGACGGCTAAAAACCGTCCGTTTTTTGTATCTATATGATTTTTCAGACAACAAAAAAAGGTGAGCGGCACATGACCGTTCACCTTTTTGCATATCAAAATTACTTTGTTATCTTGTCCTTGCCACCCATGTACATTCTCAGTGGCTCAGGGATATTAACTGTTCCGTCAGCATTGAGATTGTTCTCGAGGAATGCGATAAGCATTCTTGGAGGTGCAACAACTGTGTTGTTAAGAGTGTGAGCAAAATACTTTGTGCCGTCCTCTGCTTTTATTCTTATGCCAAGACGTCTTGCCTGTGCATCGCCAAGATTTGAGCATGAACCAACTTCAAAATACTTCTTCTGTCTTGGGCTCCATGCCTCAACGTCACAGCTCTTTACCTTAAGGTCTGCAAGGTCGCCTGAGCAGCACTCAAGTGTTCTTACAGGAATATCGAGTGAACGGAAGAAATCAACAGAATTCTGCCACAGCTTGTCATACCATGCCATGCTATCTTCAGGCTTGCAGACAACTATCATTTCCTGCTTTTCAAACTGGTGTATTCTGTAAACGCCTCTCTCCTCGATGCCGTGTGCGCCAACTTCTTTTCTGAAGCATGGTGAATAGCTTGTGAGAGTTTTTGGAAGCTCACCCTCTGGAATGATAGTGTCGATAAATCTACCTATCATTGAATGCTCAGAAGTACCGATGAGATAAAGATCTTCTCCCTCTATCTTGTACATCATGCCTTCCATTTCAGAAAAGCTCATAACGCCTGTAACAACGTCTGAACGTATCATGTAAGGAGGAATGAAATATGTGAAACCTCTGTCTATCATGAAATCTCTGGCATATGAAAGAATTGCAGAATGAAGTCTTGCAATGTCGCCCATAAGATAATAGAAGCCGTTTCCTGATGTTCTTCTTGCACTGTCAAGATCAATGCCGTTAAAGCTTTCCATAATGTCAACGTGATATGGGATCTCATAATCAGGAACAACAGGCTCTCCGAATTTTTCAATCTCTACGTTCTCGCTGTCGTCCTTGCCTATAGGAACGCTTGGGTCGATTATGTTAGGGATAACGAGCATTCTCTCACGGATCTTGCCCTCAAGCTCTTTTTCCTTTTCAGCCATAGTGTCAAGCTCAGCACCGATAGCGGAAACCTCAGCCTTTACTTTCTCAGCTTCGTCCTTCTGACCCTTAGCCATAAGACCGCCTATCTGCTTGCTCATTACCTTTCTTTTATTTCTCAGCTCGTCAGCTTTTGTCTTAGCTGCTCTGTATTCCTCGTCAAACTGAGCTACCTCGTCAACAAGAACGAGCTTTTCGTCCTGAAACTTCTTTTTGATGTTTTCCTTGACAAGCTCAGGATTTGTACGGATAAGCTTAATATCTATCATTTTACATACTCCTTTTAGCTGACGCAAAAAAAATTCCTTACGTCGCAATATTTATCCTTTTAATAATATCACTAAAAGGAGATTTTGTCAAGACAAAGCCCCTTTAAAACAGGCTTTTGAAACAGGTTTTGAGAGAAATTATTTCATAGATAAAATACTATCATGATATAAGTAACAGTGCGAATTTCATAAAAACTATTGACATTTTGTATCAAACGTTTTATAATTATAAGGTGAATGTGTTCGTTATGGGCGTATTGTGCCCTGACGGCAGAAAAGCCTCTGGGCTTAATAAATTTATCAGGAGGATTAAAGGTGCGAAAAGTTAAAAAAACCGTGTTTTTTATCGTGCTTTTGTGTATAATTGCATTTGGATATCTTACTTATGCAGGAATACATACTCAGTACGGAGATATAAAAACAAGCTATATCAAGGGCGTTGAAGATATCCGCTGGGGTATCGATATTCAGGGTGGCGTAAATGCTACGTTTGAACCTGCCGATAATTACGACGCCACAAAGGAAGAAATGGACGCTGCAAAGGCTGTTATCGAGCAAAGACTTGTAAGCCTTAATATCACAGACAGCGAGGTCTATGTAGACTATAAGAAAAATAAGGTAATGGTTTCATTCCCATGGCAGGCTAACGAAGAAAGCTTTGACCCTGAGGCTGCCGTTTCTGAGCTTGGCGAAACTGCAAAGCTTGTATTCAGAAAGGGTAAAGAAGAAAAAGGCGAGCAGGTGCTTACAGGAAATGACGTTAAAAAGGCTGAGGTAAGACAAACTCAGGACGAAACTACAGGAAATATCAAGTATGTAGTAAGCCTGACACTCAATAACAGCGGTAAAAAAGCTTTTGCTGACGCTACAACTGAGCTTGCCGGAAAAGGCTTTATCTCTATCTGGATGGACGATAAGTGCATTTCTGCCCCAAGCGTAAATTCAGCTATCACTGACGGTGAGTGCGTTATCGAGGGCAAATTCACATATGATTCTGCAAAAGCTCTTTCAGATAAGATAAATGCAGGTTCTATCCCATTCGACCTTAAAACAACAAGCACAAACATCATTTCACCTACACTTGGTGAGGGTGCAAAGAACGCAATGGTGCTTGCAGGAATTATCGCATTTATCGTTATTGCTGCATATATCATCGTAATCTATAAGCTGCCGGGCTTTGTTGCGTCTATCGCACTTATAGGTCAGGTAATAGGTTCTATCGCCTGTATCACAGGCTTCTTTGGAAATATCGACAGCTTTACGCTGACTATCCCTGGTATCGCAGGTATTATCCTTTCTATCGGTATGGGCGTTGACGCTAACGTTATCACAGCCGAGAGAATAAAGGAAGAGCTTAACAACGGCAAGACCCTTAACGGAGCTATCGAGCTTGGCTATAAGAGAGCATGGAGCGCAGTATTCGACGGAAACATCACAGTAGTATTCGTTGCAATAATCCTTATGGGTGCCTTCGGACCTACAGACAGCGTTTTCGGAACACTTCTCAGTCCTGTATTCTCAGTATTCGGCGCAAGCACAGCAGGTACTATCTATTCACTTGGATATACTCTCCTTGTAGGTATTCTCCTGAACTTTGTATTCGGTATCTTCTGTTCAAGACTTATGCTTTCGTCCCTCTCAAAGTTCAAGTGCTTTAAGAAACGCAAGCTTTACGGAGGTGCTGAAATAAATGAGTAAAGAAAAAAAGACCCTGAATGTTGTGGGTCACAGCAAGTTATTTTATTCCATATCATGCGCACTTATCGCAATTTTTATCATTCTTACATTCGTTATAGGTCTTAACGTGGCTATCGAGTTCAAAGGCGGTACAGTTTTGACTTATACATATGAGGGCGATATAAAGACTTCTGACGTTTCAAATACCGTTTCTGACAGTATCGGAGATAAATGTACAGTAACTCTTGGCGAAAACACAGGAAACGCAGGAAAGACAGTAGAGATAAAATTCTCATCAACAAAGGGTATAAGCGATGATAAGCAGAACACCCTGAAAACAGCCCTTGAAAAGGACTTTCCTGATAATAACATAGAAGTTTATGAGTCAAACGACGTTGCAGCTTCAAGCGGTATGAACTTCTTCTTCAAGTGCCTTGCTGCTTGCGCACTGGCAATGGTCATCACTATCATTTATATCGGATTCAGATTTAAAAAGATAGGCGGTATCTCAGCAGGTGTGTTCTCAGTAGTTGCCCTTGCACACGATATGTGCATGGTATACGGTTGCTTTGTAATATGCAGATTTGACATCAACGCAAACTTTATGGCAGTTCTGCTGACTATCCTTGGATATTCTATCAACGCAACTATCATCATTTACGACAGAATCAGAGAGAATGAAAATCTTCTTGGCAACAAAATGGAGCTTGAGGATCTTGTAAACCTCTCCATTACACAGACAATGGGACGTTCTATCCATACAACTGTTACAACAGTTCTTGCTATGGCTACAGTTTGTATCGTCTGCATAATCTGCGGAGTAACATCTATCCTGAGCTTTGCTTTCCCACTTATCATCGGTATGATATCAGGTGTTTATTCTTCTAACTGTATCGCACCTACACTGTGGGTACATTGGAAAAAACATCAGGCAAAGAAGTCACATTCAGGTTCAAAAACAGGCAGCGCAAAGAAAAAGGCTTCAAGAAGATAAAATTTTATGGACGGTATGATAAACATATCGTCCATTTTTTTTTGTGATATTCTATTTTTAACACTCCATATCATGGATGAGTCCGCAGTTTCGCATGGAGATAGTTCCGTTATTGCCTGTTATATAATGGTCAAGAACTGTCACACCTAAACATCTCATATATCTCATGACCTCACGGGTGAGAGTAACGTCCTCCTGAGAGGGGGTGTTGGGTGAGTCAGGGTGATTGTGGGCAAGGATAACAATATCAGTGCCGCTGTTGAGAACGGCTTTTGTAAGCTCACGAAAATCAACAGGGGTAAATCTCGCACCGCCTGCGGATATGTCTGTTACGCTCTTTATGTGAAAGCCAGAGTCGATACAAATTACCTTGAACTTCTCCTGCTTTTCGTTTCTGAAACAGTTGTTTACAAAACTCAGCGCCGCAGATATGTTTCTAATGTCTATCCTGCTGTCTGTGACAGTGGAGCAGTAGTTTATAAGCTCTCTGAAAAATAAAAGTGAGTTTGCAGAGCTTTCGCCCATGTCCTTTACCGAAGAAAGCTCCTCCACAGAAGCGTTAAGAACGCTGTTTAAGCTTCCAAACTTTTTTATAAGCTCGTGCGCAATATCATTGGTGTTCTTTCTCGGCACAATGTAAAATAAAAGCATTTCAAGTATCTCATGCTCGGAAAAGCCTTTGAAATTTCCCGATTCTTTGAAACGCTTCCTCATTCTCTCTCTGTGACCGCCGTGGTCTGCTTGACTGCTCATTTTATCACCTCTTATACAAGTATAAAATATCCGCACTTTTTTGTCAATAAAAAACATTGTGACTTTATTCTTTACAGATAATTTCAGCAAGAGGGTAAGCTAATAATATTTAGAAAATTTTATTAATAAATCGCAAATAGCGTAAAATGCTAAAAAAACCTTCAGAAATATCAAAAGTGTCTGTGCGAAATGACGTTGAAAAAGGTTGTTTTTTTATGATATAATGAAATGGTAACTATTATATTATGGAGATGTTTTTATGACAGACCTGACGGTGGGAAAACCGTGGACAGTGCTGTGGAAATTTTCCCTGCCTATGTTCGTGAGCGTAATATTTCAGCAGATGTATTCCATTTTCGACAGTATCATAGCAGGAAAATTCGCAGGCGAAGACGCTCTTGCGGCAGTTGGTGCGTCTTATCCTATAACAATGATATTTATGGCGTTTGCAGTGGGAAGCAATGTTGGCTGTTGTGTGGTAATATCTCAATTTTTTGGTGGAAAAGAGTTCTCAAAGGTAAAAACTGCGTCAACTACTACTATAATTTCATGTACGATACTTGCAACAGTGCTTACAGTTTTTGGACTTGCGTTCTCTACTCCTCTTATGAGAATGATAAACACGCCCGATAACATCTTCCGTGACGGTGAGCTTTATCTGAAGATCTATATCGCAGGTCTTATCTTCCTGTTTCTTTATAACGTGGGTACAGGTATTTATAACGCAATGGGCGACTCGAAAACACCATTGTATCTCCTTATCGGCTCATCAGTTGGAAACGTTGTTCTCGACTATGTGTTCGTGAAGTTCTTTAAATGGGGTGTGGCAGGCGTTGCATGGGCTACTTTTATCGCTCAGGGAGTGGCTTGCGTGTTCTCACTGCTTATTTTGGTGAAGAAAACCGCAGAAATTAAAACAGAGGATAAACCACCGCTGTTTTCAGGAAAAATACTTAAAAAGATAACCCTTTATTCTATACCTAGTATTTTACAGCAGAGTTTTATCTCAGTGGGAAATATCTTTGTGCAGTATCTTGTAAACAGCTTCGGCTCGTCTTGTATCGCAGGATATTCTTCTGCAATAAAGCTAAATACCTTTGCTATAACAAGTTTTACAACGCTTTCAAACGGGCTTTCAAGCTTTGTTGCACAGAATTATGGTGCAGGCAGGAACGATAGGATAAAAAGCGGATATAAAGCAGGACTTGTTATCTCGGCTATCGTGGCAGTGCCTTTTATACTCTGCTTTTTCTGTATGCCAAAAACTATGATAAATCTGTTTCTTGACGACGGCGGAACAAAAGCCGTTGAGATAGGCACAACATTTTTGAGAATAATATCGCCTTTCTATGTGTTTGTGGGCATAAAAATAATGTCAGACGGAGCACTCCGTGGTAAAGGTGCAATGCAGTATTTTATGATATCAACTTTTACGGACTTGATACTCAGAGTAGTGCTTGCGTTCGTGTTGGCAAGACCATATGGCTCAACGGGAATATGGCTGTCATGGCCGATAGGTTGGCTTGTGTCAACAGTGCTGTCAGTGGTGTTTGCGAGAGTGAAAGTGATGAAAAACGGTCAAAGTGAGGAGTGAGGAATTGGCAAAGCCAACCTAACAAATTACAAGTATAAAGTAAAATAAAGCACCGAGCGAAGCGAGCAAAAGGTCCTAGTGCGTTTTGGACAATGACAAAAAGCATGACGATTTTCAATCGTTTAAGTTTCAAAAGTCAACGATCCCGAAAAAGTTTTTTGAAAATACGCCCAATTTTTTGGCTTTACCCCCTTGTAAAGCTATCGGAAGTATGCTAAAATAATATAAGCGTTATGAATAATGACGGGATCTATGAGGGAAACGTTTACGCCATTTTGGTGAAACGTTTACAACTTTAAAATATTGAAAAGGAGCGTATAAAAAATATGCAGTATGGTTATTTTGACCTTGAACACAAGGAATACGTCATCACAAGACCTGACACACCTGCACCTTGGGCTAACTATCTCGGCTCACCAGAGTACGGTGCTATCGTATCCAACAACGGCGGCGGATACAGCTTTGTAAAGAGCGGTGCTAACGGAAGAATAATCCGTTACCGTTTCAACTCAAATATCGGTCTCCCTGGCAGATATATCTATATCAGAGATAACGACGCCAAGGATTATTGGTCATGCACATGGCAGCCTGTAGGCAAGCCTCTTGATCAGTATAAGACAGAGTGCCACCATGGTACAGCTTATACAACTATCAAGTCTGACTATGCAGATATCCACTCCGAGCTTACATATTATGTTCCTCTGAACAAAACATATGAGGTATGGAGAACTAAGATCACAAATAACTCTGACAGATACAGAAACCTTTCAACATTCGGCTTTGTAGAGTTCACAAACGAGAACAACTACGAGCAGGATCAGGTAAACCTCCAGTATACACTGTTCATCACAAGAACAAGCTTTGAGGGCAACAAGATCGTTCAGCATATCAATGAGAACAGCGGTAAGGACGAGAACGGCTCTAACTGGAGAGAAAGATTTTTCGGCGTAGTTGGCGCTCCTGTTTCCGCTTATAACGGTAATCTGGACAGCTTTATCGGCTCTTACAGAACATACGGCAATCCTGTTGCAGTTGAAAGAGGCTTCTGCGATAACAAGCTCAACTATAACTCAAACGCTTGCGGCGCTCTTCAGTCTGACATTATCCTTGCTCCTGGCGAGACAAAGGAGATAATCTATGTTGTTGGTCAGAAGAATCCAAAGGTAGCAGACGAGATACTCGCTGCATATAACGAGCCTGGCAAGGTAGACGCTGAGGTAAAGGAGCTTATCGCTTATTGGCATGGTCAGCTCAATAACTTCCAGATCGAAACTCCTTCTGACGAGTTCAATAACATGGTAAACGTATGGAACGCTTATCAGTGCTTCATCACATTTATCTGGTCAAGAGCTGCATCATTCATCTATTGCGGTCTGAGAAACGGCTATGGCTATAGAGATACAGTTCAGGATATCCAGGGTATTATCCATATCAATCCTGAGCTTGCTGCTGAAAAGATCAGATTTATGATCTCTGCACAGGTAGATAACGGCGGCGGACTTCCACTTGTTAAGTTCGACCACAAGGCAGGCCATGAAACTTGCCCGGACGAGAACGATGAGAACTCTATCTACGCTAAGGAAACAGGCCACCCATGCTATAGAGCAGACGACGCTCTCTGGCTCTTCCCAACAGTTAATAAGTATATCGGTGAGAGCGGAAACAAGGCGTTCCTCGATGAGGTCATCGTATACGCAAACGGCGGCGAAGATACAGTTTACGAGCATCTTAAGAGAGCTATCAACTTCTCAATGGAAAGACTTGGCGCTCATACAATGCCAGCAGGTCTTTATGCTGACTGGAACGACTGCCTCAGACTTGGTAAGAAGGGCGAGTCAACATTCGTTGCATTCCAGCTCTACTATGCAATGAGCATCATCAAGGGCTATGCTCTTGACAGAGGCGATAATGAGTACGCTGCTTATATCGACAAGGTACAGCCTGAACTCGGCAAGAGCCTTGAAGCTTGCTGGGACGAGGATAGATTTATCAGAGGCTACAGAGAGAACGGCGAGATCGTTGGCGCTAAGAAGGATCCAGAGGCTTCAATGTGGCTCAACCCACAGTCTTGGTCAGTTATCTCAGGCTTCGCATCTGAGAAGCAGGCTGAAACTGCTATGGAAAAGGTACACGAGATACTCAATACTCCATTTGGCGTAAAGATCATGGAGCCACCTTATGTAGATCATTACTTTGACGGTGCACTTATGCACATCTTTAACCCTGATACAAAGGAGAACGGTGGTATCTTCTCACAGACACAGGGCTGGGCTATCCTTGCAGAGTCACTTCTCGGTCATGGTGACAGAGCATTCGAGTACTTCCTCGAGTCCTCACCTGCTAACATGAACGATAAGGCAGAAGTAAGAATACTTGAGCCATACGTTCACGGTCAGTTTACAGAGTCAACACGTTCACCATATGCAGGACGTTCACACGTTCATTGGCTGACAGGTACAGGCTCAACAGTAATGGTAGGCTGCGTAGAGGGTATCTGCGGTATGAGACCAAACGCAGAGGGACTTGTAATAAGCCCATCTATCCCACACACATGGGACGGCTTCAAGATCGAAAAGAACTTCCGTGGCAAGCACCTTTCTATCGACATTCAGAACCCAGACCACGTTCAGAGCGGCGTAAAGTCTATGACAGTCAACGGCGAAGCAGTTGAAGGCAACTTCGTATGCGAGTGCAAGATGACAGAGCAGACAAACATCGTTGTTGTTCTTGGATAATTGCTTTAATGCTTAAAACAATATAAAACTATCGGCAGCAGACGCTATCATGTGCCTGCTGCCGATTTTTTTGACGATTTTTAATAATATTTAGATTTATTTAGTAAATTGTACAAAACATAAACAAGTAATATGTTAAAATTGTCAATTGTGGTAATTATCCAATTCGAGTATAATTATTACAGGAGGCGATATTATGAACAAAACGAAATATAAAATATTATTTATTTTCACCTTGTCAGGAATAGCTGTAATGACAGCCTGCGGAAATACCACAGAAAGCAGTGCCGCCCCAACGCCTGCAAACAGCTCTGTTGTGCTCGGTGAAAGCACTGAACAAAGTGAAGCTTCGGTGGACAATGATAGTATCACAGAACTTGATTTCAGCAATATAAATGGCTTTGGTGTGTCCGCCGAGTATGGCGATCCATATGCAAAGGGGAAAAACTGGGATATAACAGATGAAACGGCTATAACAGAATTTCGCCAGCTCCTCAACGAAAGTTTAAGCTATGCGGTCGATGAAAATACAGCAAAAAATGGAATGCTTTCAAAGGGTACTGCTCAGTGGAAAGTATCAGACGGTAAAGAATATAGCATAATTGTCAGACAAACAACGGCAGATGCGTATAACGTAAAGATAAATAAGTGTTACTATAACGTGCCTGAAGATCTGATAAATAAGCTTTCGGATATTATCACAGAACAAAAAGAAAACTAATATGCAAAAAAACTCCCGACAGTCGGAAAACCTGTCGGGAGAAGTCTTATTAAGGGGATCAATAAGTTATCGCTGTTTTTGTTTCTTTCAGCATATTTATTATATCATATCTATTTTCGTTTTTGTTAAGCTGGCTGCTTAGTTTTCACTAAATATTTTGTGTCCTATTTAATTCATATAACATAAATGAAAACAAAACTTCGGCGGATACGAACTCTCGTATCCGCCAAAATATTATTATAGATCCTTATGAAATAAGCCAGTTAAGTATCTGGAAGTTAGGCTTTGCGTCATCAACGACAGTTACCTCAACAGTGTGAGTAGCCACCTCGTCAGATGAGTATATCTGCTGTGCCTTAGCGTAGTTGCCCCAGCCGCTTGTGAAGTCAGCGTTGATAGTCGCAACGTCCTCGCCATCGACCTTTACCGCAGCCACGCCGGACTTGCCGTCAACTGTCATGTAGTATATCATACCAATGTTCTTTGCAGTTATCTCAAACTTGATAGTGCCGCCTGTTGTCGTTCCCCAACCGTCTGTGAACTTCTGGAATGTTGTAACATCTGTGAATGTTCCCTCATCAGTTGTCTTTACAATGTCCTCTGTCTGACGGCTTCCGATAGTAGCGTCAGCGAATACATCGCCCGTCGGTGCAACAGTGCTTGTGTCAAATGCCTTTGCTTCCTTGTCAACGCTGTCAATATTGTCCTTTATGTTGCCAACGAATTTTGTGAGCAGTGAAGCCATTATAACGTGTCCGTCATCATTAGGGTGAACGTTGTCAGGTGAAATGTCAGCCCATGTGAAGTTGCCAGCCTCTATCTCAGGCATAACAGCGTCATGATAAGAAATCATAGGAATGTTGTAAGCCTGTGCTACCTTGAGATGTGCAGCCTGTGGAGATGTACCCCCCTCAGTTGAAGGTTCAAGTATCATAACTGCAGGATTGTTGTCCTGCTCAAGACACATTCTTACAAGGCTGTCCATGCAGGACTCATAAAATTCATCATCAGCGTCATTGATAAACTCGATAACGATAATGTCAGGCTTAGCCTCCAAAGCGTCACGCTGTGCCCTGTGAACACCTATGTATGAGTCAGTTGCACCGATACCGGCATTAGTAACATCAACGTAGAAGCTTATGTTTTCCTCCCACCAGCTCTTGAACTGGTTTACATACTGATTAGTTGAGGAGTTAGCACCCGAACCTGCCGTGATAGAGTCGCCGATGAAACAGATCTTTGTTGTCTCCTTAGGATTTTGCAGAGCGTAGTCGAGTTTAGCCGCAAGACGGGAAGTGTCGCCCTCGTTGATAACGCTTCTGGCGATCATGTTCTCAGTAGCACCATTTTTAACATCTATCTTTTCCGTAGATGCAGGGTATTCAGCAAGAAGCTTGTCTGAAACACTTTCGGTATCAGCCGCACTTGAATCGGAAGCCTGAGAGTTTGCCGCAGCGGAGTTTGAGTCAGCAGCAGAAGAGCTGTTTGAATCACCGCAGCTTGTGAGAGCAGCGCTTGTCATGCAAAGAGCAAGAGCCGCCGCAAGGAATTTCTTCATAGTAATAAGGTCCTTTCATATCTTGATTTTGCCAAATGGCTGTATATATTAACAAATATATTATACAACAAAAAGCAAATTAATGCAATAGGTATAAAACGATTACATTTGAATAAATCAGGGGCGAGGCTAAGTGAGGAGCGGAGTTAAATGAGGAGTGAGGAATGAGAAATGAGGAATGAGGAATGAGCATAGCAGACCAAAGTAAATTGCAAGCATAAAGTAAAATAATGCACCGAGCGAAGCGAGCAAAAGGTCCAGGGACACGTCCCTGGTCAGGGTCAAGGGGTGAAACCCATTGTGGGTACAGGGCAAAGCCCTGTCGGAGTTTGAGGCAGAGCCTCAATAGGCGCAAGCCTACCAAGCGGTGCAGAGTGGTGAAAGAAGAATTTCTAATTTTATTTTTATATAAAGGTTGAGTCGGAGTGGTGAACTCTGCACCGCCTTTCTAGCCCTAAGCGCAATGTAGATACGCAAAGAGCGGAGCGATTTTGCGGCGGCAGGAACTTGCCCGAATGAGGTGTAGGGGCGAACATTGTTCGCCTGTGCTTGGAGTTTGCTGTAAATTCAGGATTGTAGGGGACGACGTCCTCGGCGTCCCACTCGGAGGAATACTGCTGTATTTTTTGTATCTTTGATGTTGAATTATTCGGGGGGTGACATTATTGTGAAATTTTCCAATAATTTAACGGGCAAGAAATATCGGGACGTCGTATTTCTGCAAAGCAGAAATTGCGCCGCTCCCCTACATGGCTGAAAAATCTTAATTGACACCCCACCCCAACCATGCTATAATAAAAGAAGGAGGTGACATAACATGGAAATGTTTGATCTGAGAGCCGACTATAAAACACTGCCTGACGAAACTCTTCGCAGGCATTTCCGCAGGCTTATAAAAAGGCAGCGGCGATTTGCAGCTTTTACCTTTGCGTTGCTTATTCCTGCGGTTATAATATACGGAATGATGGGATGGGCGAATTTTTTTGCGGCGGAAAGTGCGATGTTCGCATTTTTTGATGCAAGCTCAAATGCCTTTTTTAATTATGTGGCTTTTGCCGCAAGCGGAGCTTTGCTCATGGCGGATACAACTAAATTGATAGTCGCCTCCCCTGCCGTGATGATATTATATATAGGTCTGAAATTCGCCCTTTTTGACAGCGTGTCAGGCGATACTTTCGTTATGCTCGCCTACCTTATAGTAGCCGCTGTCATCACCGCAAAAACTGTGTCTGACCTTAATTTCATGCGTAAACTCCCCAACTTTCCCTTCGACGGCAGAAAAGAGCGTATAGACTTCGAGGGGCTTTCCCGTGATAAAATGACCGAAAACCTGCAAAAATTACTGGATAACCAAAAGGGCGATAAGGTCATAACTAACGATTATGAGGATATCTTTACAAGCGATAAACCACAGGATATCGCCAGCCCTCCCGAAAATACCGACGAGTATCTCCAACAGCATAAAATGTCTTATCAGCGTGTAAGGTCATGGAACGATGTGAGCAGACTGGATTAACAGCCTGCTCCTTTTCTTTAATCATTTAATCAAGTGTGCGAAACTATGTCTTAATTTCTTAAAAATCGTCCGATTTTCTCTTGATTTATTCATTAAATCATGTTATAATAACACTGTGTTTGAATTTATAGGAAAGGAGCTGTGCTGTATGATCGGTAACATCAAAATAATTGCGGTCTGTATGTGTAAAGTCTATGATGAGCGTAATTATAGAATCATACGGGCTCTTAATAATCTTGCTGTTGAAAACGATTACAGGTTGTTTGTATATCACACCTGCTCAGACCTTTATTGGAAGACTCTGTCTGAAAAAGGCGAGCAGTCTGTGTTTGACCTTATTGATTATAATATAACAGATGCTGTCGTGACCTTTGAAGAGGGTGTGTATGCTGAGAATGTAATGACAAAAATCAGAATGGACGCCGCCAAATATGGTAAGCCTGTCATATCAGTCGGCGTAGAGCATGACGATTGCATAAGCATCAAATTTGACTATGCAAAAGGCTTTGAACAAGTGGTTCGCCATGTGATAGAACAGCATGGTGTAAGAGATATAGGCTTTATCGCAGGCAGAAAAGACGAAGAAAATTCAGAAGAGCGTATAGCAGTTTTCAGAAAGCTACTCGAGGAGTATGATATTCCCTTCAGAAATGATGTCTTTTATTACGGTGACTATTGGTCTGTTCCTGCTTTGAAAGCAGTGGACGATATGATAGAAAAAAATAAAGTCCCAAGAGCGATCATCTGTGCAAACGATATGATGGCTATAGCCGCAGGGGCTGAGTTTCAAAGAAGGGGCTATAAGATCCCGGAGGATATTATCGTAACAGGCTTTGACGGCTCAGAAGAAGCTAATTTTTGCACTCCTATGCTTACAACAAGCGGCTGTAGCTATGATGATACCGCTAAAACCATCATTGATGTTATAAGTAAAGCTTTGGCTGGTGAAAAGCCCGAAAAGATATATACAGTAGACTATGATCTGTCCGTTGAAAATTCCTGCGGCTGTGAACCATCAGTGGAGCAGATAAATACAGGGGAGTATATCAGAATACTCCGAGACAGAATGAATCGCTATCAGGACGAGGAGCGTGTCCTCTATGAGCTTGCAGTGAATATCATGAATTGCGAAACTCCTAAGACTCTTGCCACACTGCTGAAAGAGTATGCTTTTGGCGATATGGCTGTTGTGGTGAATGGTGATTTCTTTGACGAACGTAAAGACCCTCGTATAAGCAATAGAGAACCGCTTTTTAGCGATAAAATGATACTTTTGCGGAGCCGTGCCGTGGAAGATAGAGATATCCCACAGTCTTTTGACCGCACCAACATCATTCCCGATATAGAGAATATAATGGACTATAAAGTCCCCCTCATATTCTCCGCACTTGCCTATATCGGCATACCACTTGGCTATGCCTGCTTCTATTTTCCTGTCATGCTCAACGAGTATTTTAAAATACCACTCTATGTAAATTCCCTAAACACCGCCTTGGGCAGCTTCCGAAGCGTCACCTATCAGAAGTATATGACAAAGCATATCGAAGAAATGTACCGTCACGATATGCTAACAGGGCTTTATAACCGTACTGGCTTTTATAACGCCCTTGAAACTCTCCCACGAAGAAACGACCAGCTTGCATTGGTGGTCTCAGTGGACGTTGACGGACTGAAATATATAAACGATAATTTCGGTCACGAGGCAGGCGACTATGCAATAAGAGCCGCCGCAAACGCTATCGACAGCGTGAGCATAGAAAATAAAGTCTGCGGAAGATTTGGCGGAGATGAGCTTGCCCTTTTTGCTATAGTTGATACAGACCTTGCCGAGCAGGTCAAGGAAGAGATAAAGGATAAAATGGCAGAGCTGAACAGACGAAGCGGTAGATCCTATGTTCTCTCAGTAAGCGTGGGCGCAGCCGTTGCTCCGGTAGAAAATTTCTGGTTCGACGATGTTATGCACATCGCCGATAAATATATGTATGAAGATAAAAGACTTAAACCTCATAACAGAATATGACCTGTAATGGGTCTGAAAAAAACTTGTATGGGCGACCTTTGGTCGACCTCTTTTTGTCATTGACCGATCGGCAAAAATTTTCATACACCCTCAGCGGACGGATAAAACCGTCCGTTTTTTTGTTTTTGCACAAGTTTACTTGACAAAATGAAGAAAAAGTTGTATAATATTAATTAATGCTTTATGAACTTTGTGTTTAAGCACCATGTACAAAAACAGCGTCTTATATTTGTGCGAAAGATAGAATTTTGTAAAAAATAGCGACATTTTGCCTTTTTAAAACGTACTTATATATAGTAGACTCACTTTTTGCAGTGTTGTCCACAAGAAACTTTTCAGAACGGAACATAAAAAATGAAGATAAAACAGCTTTTTTCGGGTGATACCGATAATACATTCATACAGTTTTTCAGATACGTCTTTGTGGGCGGCTTTGCCTTTGTGGTGGATTACGGCATTATGACCGCGCTTGTGGAGCTTTGCCGCTTCGACCCCGTCGTTGCCGCGACTATCTCTTTCGTGGCAGGACTTTTGGTGAATTATGTTCTGAGTACGTTTTGGATATTCAAAAATTCAAAGATAAAAAACCGCCTTGCAGAGTTTGCGGCATTTGCCGCCGTAGGCGTTGTGGGACTTGGCATAAACGCCGCAATAATATGGTTTTTCAAGGATATCCTTGCTTCAAAGCTCATATTCGGCACACTTCTCCCGCAGGATAAATATTATCTTGTGGGCAAACTCGTTTCCACAGTGATAGTTTTCATATGGAACTTTGCAGGCAGAAAATTTATTATATTTGATAAAAATAAAGTCTAAACAGGAGAGGATAACACATGGAAAAGGTAATTATTATAGGCGCAGGCCCAGCCGGTCTGACTGCGGCAATAGAGCTTCTTAAAAACGGCGGTGACTATGACGTGACCATACTCGAAGGCTCGCAGGCAATGGGCGGAATATCACAGACAGTGAGATATAACGGCAACCGCATGGATATAGGCGGACACAGATTTTTCTCCAAAAATCAGCAGGTCATGGATTGGTGGGCAGACCTTATGCCTTTGCAGGGCAAGCCTGCCTATGACGATAAAAAGCTAGGCCACGAAAAGCCGCTTGCCGAAAACGGCCCCGACCCTGAAACCGAGGATAATGTAATGCTCGTCCGTGACAGAGTGTCAAGAATTTATTACAATAAGCACTTCTTCGACTACCCTATCTCAATGAAGCCCGAAACCATAAAGAACATGGGCTTTGTCACCACCATGAAAGCAGGCTTTAGCTACCTTTGGGCGTGCGTGTTCAAAAAGCCTGAAACAAACCTTGAGAACTTCTATATAAACCGCTTCGGAAAGGTCCTCTACTCTATGTTCTTCGAGGGCTATACCGAAAAGCTCTGGGGCAGACACCCTAGCGAGATATCCGCAGATTGGGGTTCGCAGCGTGTAAAAGGTCTTTCTATCACAGCCCTTTTGAAAGATATGTTCAAAAAGGTGTTCGGCACAAAGAATAAGGGCGAGGTGGAAACCTCCCTTATCGAACAGTTCTGGTATCCAAAATACGGCCCTGGTCAGCTTTGGGAAACAGCCGCTGAGAAAGTAAAAGAGCTTGGGGGAAAAATACTCACAGGCTGTCAGGTAAAGAAAATAATGTGCGAGGGCAGAAAAGTCACCTCCGTTGTCTGCGATACAGCTGAGGGTGAAAAGACCTTCACAGGTGATATCTTTATCTCCTCAATGCCTGTCAAAGACCTTATCCTCGGCATGGACGGCACAAAGCCTTGCGATACCGTCATAAAGATAGCCAAGGGTCTGCCATACCGTGACTTTGTTACCGTTGGTCTGCTGGTCAATAAGCTCAACCTTAAAAATGAAACAAATAAAACAACTCTCGGCAATATCGTCCCTGATTGCTGGATATATGTTCAGGATAAGGGCGTAAAGCTTGGCAGAATACAGATATTCAACAACTGGTCGCCTTATATGGTGGAAAAGCCTGAGGATACAGTTTGGATAGGCCTTGAGTATTTCTGTGCCGAGGGGGACGACTTCTGGAATATGTCCGATGAGGACTGCGTGAAGTTCGCAACTGCCGAGCTTGTTAAAATGGGAGTTATCTCCGAAAACGAAGTCCTTGATTCCCATAGAGAAAAGGTCAAGAAAGCATATCCTGCTTATTTTGATACATATAAGCATTTCGATACCATGATAAAGTTCCTCGATACTTTCCCGAACCTCTATTGCGTTGGAAGAAACGGTCAGCATAGATATAATAATATGGACCATTCAATGCTCACCGCCATGGAAACAGCCGAAGCCATAAAAACAGGCAAAAAGAGCAGAAAAGATATCTGGAACGTGAATACAGAAAAAGAATACCACGAAGAAAAATCTGGAAACTAATATGAACAAAAAGAAAGGTGGACTTCTTCTGTCCCTGCGGAAAGACATGAACAGAAGAGCCATAAGCGACAGACGGCTTGAGGCGATCTTCCGCACCCTCAGCCGTCACCCTTATATAGTTGCAGCGTTCATATGCCTTGCACTCACAGGCTTTGGAAGCTATAGCTATAAGTTTTTAAACGGCGTCATTGTGTATGGCGTTTTCATGATAATAGAGTTTTTCTACCTCAGACGGTTTTTGAAACAGCTCGATGACAGCGGAAAACATACCGCAGGCTCAGTTTTGACCTTTGCAGGCAAGACCCTTTTGACCCTTGCGGCAGTGAATTATTTCGTACATACCCAGTATAAAGCGGCTTTTATCTGCTTTGCAGGACTTTGCGTCGTGCTTGTTATGTATGTCGCGTTGCTCAATAACGATAAAAAGTTCCACGACCGTGTCACCTGCCTTGCCTTGGCAGGAGCAGGCTTTGTGCTGAGATATTCCTATGTTTTCATGTCCGATATCTATACAAGACAGAATGACGTGTGGTATTTCGGCGGCGAGGGCGGTCACGCAGGCTATATAGAGTATATCTATAATAACAACGCCCTGCCGAATTTTGACCCTACCACCCTTTGGCAGTATTATCACCCGCCTCTGCATCATATCATCTGTGCAGTATGGCTGAAATTCTGCGCCTCCATAGGCATAGAGTATTACATGGCGTGCGAGGCTATACAAGCCTTGACCCTCTTCTATGTCTGTGCCGTAACAATAACAGTCTATAAGATATTAAGGCTCTTTGACCTTAAAGGCAAAGCCCTGACCATACCGTTTGGAATGTGCTGTATGTATCCATACTTTGTCCTTATGTCAGGTGGAATAAATAACGACCCTCTTATGCTGTGCTTTACAGTGGGAGCAATATATTGCGTGCTGAAATGGTATAGAGAGCAGACCGCAAAGAATATCGTTAAAGCCGCCCTCTGTATCGGTCTTGGCATGATGACAAAAATATCCGTAGGGCTTATCGCCCCTGCCGTAGCCATACTTTTCTTTGTGGCGCTTGTGCAAAATCGTAAGAATATGGCAAACCGCCTAGGTCAAATGTGCCTTTTTGGTGTAATATGCTGTCCTCTTGGACTTTGGTGGAGCGTGAGAAACTACCTGCGTTTCGGCATAAAACCAAACTATGTCCCAAGCCTTTCAAATGCCGACGTCCAGTATATAGGCGACCTTACAGCCAAACACCGCCTTACAGACTTCAGCTTCTCACAGATCAAAATAGTCTTTGAGCAGTGGGGCGGAGAAAGCTATAAAGAGTATAACCCTACCATAGCAATGCTTAAAAACTCCATTTTTGGCGAGGGCATAAACGAAACTTTCTTCCCCGAAAACGCAAGGCTCGTGCCATATGCACTTTTCTGGATAGCCTTGGTTCTTGCGGTCATAGCGTTCATCGCAATGCTCATAGTGCTTTTTGTAAAGACCGATAACGCAAGATTTACCGAAAAACTCATGCTCACAGTGGTCTATGCCACTATCTTAGGCAACTATTATAACTTCTGTATCAGATATCCTTTTATCTGCACAATGAATTTCAGATACATAATCCCTTGTATGCTCATAGGACTTATAAATATCGGACTTTTCACAGACCTTTGCAACCGCTCTGAAAAAGCCCCCTGCAAAGCCATAGTCAGCACCCTGAGCTATCTTTCTTCTGCGTTTATCGTCCTGTCCTACATAACATACTTCTTTGTGGCAAGCACCAACGGATAAAACCCCGACCCCATGTAGTGGCGAACAACGTTCGTCCGCCTAGCTTCCCCACAAACTGAAAAATATCGCAAAAAAATACCGACCGCTCAACCCGAGCCGTCGGTATTTTCATTATGCCAATATAGCCTTATTTCTTAGTAGTCACATTCTTAACAGCCGACCAAGCCCCGTAATACTTTGTGCCGCCTACAGTTGTGTAAGATCTTACACGAACATAGTATTTTTTGTTGGCAGAAAGCTTTGAAACAGTGGTCTTGTCTGTCTTGTTGTTTGTTATAGTCACTTTCTTTGCACTTGTGAACTTTGAGTTTGTAGCATACTGAATTTCATATCCGGTAGCAGAGCCTTTCTGCGCCCAATCCACAAAGAAAGCCTTTGACTTAGCCGTAAGCTTCTGTATCTCCTGCTTTGCAGGATTTATCTTGAACGTCTTTGTGATAACTCCGCCATACTTGCCCTTGCCTGTTATCTTTACAGTAGCCTTGCCAACTTTTTTGTTGTTTGAGTATGAAACTGTGTAGTCAGTGCCGTTTTTTAGAACAGTGTTTCCGACCTTTACAGTTACGTTCTGTGTAATAGCCTTTCCTGTGAACGCCTTTGTGGAAATGCCCGAAACAGTAGCCTTTGTGATGTCGTTGTTAGCTGTCTTTATGCTCTTTACATCAGACCATGCGCCGTAGTATACCTTGCCGTTTACGTTTGTGTAAGAACGAACACGAACATAATATGTCTTGTCCCCCGACAGACCGTTTACTGTCAGCGTGTCAGGCTTGTTTGCTGTCAAATGCTTTGAAACTGCACCGCTCATGTTTGCGTTTACAGAATACTCAACGTCATATCCCGTTGCAGAGCCTTTCTGCGCCCAATCAACAAAGAAGCCCTTGTATTTTGTTTCAAGCTTCTGTATCTGCTGTTTTGCAGGAACAATGTCGAACTTAGCACTCAGAGAGCCTGAATAGTTGCCCTTGCCGTATACATAAACGTTTGACGTGCCAACGTTCTTGTTGTTTGAGTATGAAACTGTGTAGTCAGTGCCGCTTGTAAGCGTCCTGCCTGCTACCTTTACTGTAACTGACGGAGTAATATTGCTTCCCGTGAATGAAACGCTTGAAGCCACTGAAACTGTTCCGCCTGCCATTGCACGCTTTGTGATAGTGAAGTTCTTTGATGTGTAACCTGTGTAGTCGCCCATGCCTGTCGCAATAACAGTTGTAACGCCAACGTTCAGATTGTTTCTGTATGAGATAGTGTAATCCTTGCCTTCCTGAAGCACCTTGCCGCCAAACGTAACTGTAGCCGCAGGCTTTTTGTATGTGCCGTCATAAACATAGCTTGTTTCTGAAAGCGTAATAAGTCCGTTGTTAAGGCTCTTCTTTGAAACAACTATCTTAACGTCCTTTGAAACGCTGTTATAACCATTTGCAGAAGCCGTAACAGTAACATATCCTGTGCCTGTCTTGAGAGCGGTCACGTTTCCGTTTTTGTCAACAGTGCATATTGACGGAGTCGTGCTTTTGTATGTGAGAACAGCGCCGCTTGTTGATGAGCTTGCGCCAATGTTCTTGCTCTGTCCCGCAACTATAGTAACGCTTGAAGAGCAGTTAAGATCTGCTTTTTTGCCGTAAGGCTTCATAAGAGCCTCGATAACGTCCTTTGCAGGGCTTGTAACAGTGTTGTTTTTTCTGTTTATGTAGCCGTGATATTCACTGTTGAGAACAATACTGCTTCCGTTGTATACTGCAAAAGCATTGTTGTCCCACAGTACGCATGGAATGTTGTTCTTCTTTGCAAGCGCAGTGTAGTCTGTTGCCCACTTTACACGCTCAGCAGTGTTGTTCTTGTCCGTTGAGCCAAACTCGCCGATAACAACAGGTATACCCTTGTCACGGAAATTGCTTTTCAGCGTGCTGAAAAGGTCCCGAAGCTCGTTCTTTATAGAAGATGTATATGTAGAGGTAGAGCCTGAACCAACATTCATTGCAAAGTTGTAAGGGCTGTAAGCGTGAACTGATACAGCGATGCGGTTTTTGTTGCCTGAGATATCTGTAGGAAGCTTGAAGCCTGAAACAGTTGCCCCGTCTATGGAAGCGTCATAACCAGGACACATGATAAGTCTGCCCCTGTTGTTTGAGCCTGTGTTTCTTATGGTGTCAACAGCCTTCTGATTGAGCCTGTTAATGCAGTCTATAGCGTCCTTTACCTCTGACGGAATGTTCCACTTGTCGAACCACCACTCATATCTTGTGCCAATAAGCCGAGGCTCGTTAAGGGTCTCAAATATAAGATGATAGTCATAATCCTTGAAATATTCTGCCGCCTGTGACCATACGCTCGTAACAAATTTCTCAGAGCTTGAATATGCAGAAGACCTTGGATAATATCCTGCTCCCGAAGCGCTTGCAGAAGACTTTGTGTCATGATGAATGTTGAGAATTACATACATATCGTTTTTGTAGCAGTAGTCAACTACTTCCTTTACTCTTGCAAGCCATGCTGAGTCGATAGTGTAGTTGTCACCCGATACGTGCTTGCCCCAAGAAACAGGCACTCTCACTGTGTTGAAGCCTAAAGACTTTACCTTGTCTATAAGAGCCTGAGTTGTTTTAGGATTGCTCCACGATGTTTCCGTGTCAAGACCCGAACCGCCTGTTGCGTCAAGAGAGTTGCCCAAATTCCAGCCCAGACCCATATCCTCAAGTATGGCTTCCGTGTCAGCGTTTTTGAGAGTATCTCCCGACAATGCCTGCGCATTTATATCCCCAAGGTCAAGACCAATAAATATGGTCATTGCCATTAAAAGAGATAAAATAAAGCTCAGGTATCTTTTTGATACTGATTTCATTCTTTCCCGTCCTTTCATATATAAAATATTAACCTCATCAGTACCTTTTATTATACCACATCTCTGTTCAAATTAGAATACGCTTATTAAACAAATAACGTACATTCTTTTTGTGTATAAATCTCATATGTTCATATTTTTAATCACTATATGAAAAAGTGTCGATTATTAGAGCTGATATAATTATACAATGTTAAAATTTTAGAGGATATTATCTGCAAAAAAATCAGATCTTGCTATTGAAAATGGAGCAGTATTGTGCTATAATCAAATGTGTTCAAAACTTTAGTCCAAAGAAAGGGAAGGTATATTTTATGAAAGTTAAACAGTGGCTTGCATCATCACTTGCAGTGCTGATGCTTGTTTCGACCGTGGGCTGCGGAGATAATTCCTCAAGCTCAAAGGCTGAAAGCAAATCAAACAACAGCTCTGCCGTTGTTTCGGAAACTGCAATGCCTGAAAAGGATTATGCAACAACGACCGACGGCTCAGCGAAAGTCAAGATCGACGGAACAAAATTCATGGTGGGCGACAAGGAGCTTTGGTTCAATGGAGTGAACGCTCCATGGGATAAGTGGAACGACTTTGGCGGAGGCTTTAATTTTGAGTTCTGGCAGGATCATTTCCAGAAGCTTCACAATTCAGGCGTAAATGCCGCAAGGATCTGGATAATCTGCAACGGCGACGTTGGTATGGCTATCTCAGCAGACGGTACATTTGACGGTGCAACAACAGCTCATTGGGAGGATCTTGACAATCTGTTCTATCTTGCAGAGCAGTATCAGATCTATATAATGGCAACAGTTCAGTCCTTTGATAACTTCAAGGATCAGAACCAGAATTATCAGGCTTGGAGAACGCTCATTCAGGACAGCGACAAGACAGATATGTTTGTAGATAACTATATAGTTCCTCTCGTTCAAAGATATGGCAAGAGCGATTATTTCTGGTCTGTGGACCTTTGTAACGAGCCTGACTGGATAGTTGAAAATGAAGAGTGTGGCAAGCTTGATTGGCTCTATCTGGAGCAGTATTATGCAAAGGCAGCCGCAGCTATCCATGCAAATTCAGACGTTCTCGTAACTGTGGGCATGGGTATGATAAAGTATAACTCCGACAGCCAGCAGGGCAACAAAATATCCGACAGCGAGCTTCAGACCGTTTTGAGCGGTGATAAGTATGACAAGAGCCTTGCCTATGTTGACTTTTATTCAACTCATTGGTACACTTGGATGCAGGGAATGTGGGGATATCCTTTCAGCGAATCTCCAACAGACTTTGGCCTTGACGGTACAAAGCCTTGCGTTATAGGCGAATGCCCAGCCGTTGCAAGCGACAGCGATTTCGACATCACCTCAGCTTATGAGGACGCTTACAATAATGGCTGGAACGGCGTGTTTGCATGGAAAACAAGCGGTCAGGACGACGGCTGCGGTCTGTGGCTGGATATACAGCCTGCTATAGAGAAAATGGCAGGTATCTGCGAGGATAAGATATTCCCTAACGGCAAAAAAGCTGTATAAACAAACTTTGATAAAATAATCACAAAAAGAGCCGACTTTTGCGGCTCTTTTTTGTTGCTCTTTTTTGTGAACAAATTGTGCTGTCTGTTGACTATAGTGCGGCATAATGCTATAATAAGATACGGAAAATCAATGACGATTTGCAGAGAGTAAAATGCTGTAGATCGTTATTTTTACGCATTAACGTCATATAATGGCGGCGTGGAAAGGAAGTAAAATCATGGAAGAATACAGCTACATATTGTTTATTGCACTTATACTGCTTTCGACCAAAATTCTCGGACTTGTAACAAAGAAAATGAAACTGCCGCAGGTAGTCGGTGCGTTGTTGGCGGGTGTAATACTCGGACCTGCCGTTCTTAATGTTGTAAAAGAAACTGAGTTCATCTCAGAACTGTCAGAAATTGGCGTTATCGTGCTGATGTTCACCGCAGGACTTACAACAGACGTTAAGGAGCTTAAAAGGACTGGTAAAGCGTCATTCATAATCGCTCTTCTTGGCGTTATCGTACCACTGTTCGGCGGACTTGGACTTGCCGCTGCAATGGGCGTAGGCAAGGGCGATAAGCTCGCCTGCTCACCATTCCTGCAGCATCTCTTCATAGGCGTTGTGCTTACTGCAACATCAGTTTCTATCACAGTAGAAACTCTGAAAGAGCTTGGCAAGCTCTCTACAAGAGCAGGTAATGCCATTCTCGGTGCGGCTATCATAGACGATATCCTTGGTATCATCGCATTGACCCTTATCACAAGCCTTGCAGATACAAGCGTTCACGTTGCAACAGTTCTTATTAAGATAGTAGCGTTCTTTGCAGTGGCTATCGGCTGTACAGTGGTTTACCATGTTGTATTCACAAAGTGGAGAAAAAGAGATAAAAAAGACCTTAGACGTCACGTTATCATTTCCTTCGTTTTCTGCCTGCTCATGGCGTATGTAGCAGAGCTTTTCGGCGTAGCAGATATCACAGGCGCATTTGTTGCAGGTCTTGCAATTTCAAGCGAAAAGGACGTAAAGTATATCTCAAACAGATTTGAAACACTTTCGTATATGTTCCTTTCACCAGTGTTCTTTGCAAGCATCGGTCTTACAATGAATGGTATCAACATGAACGGCAAAATGGTGCTGTTTACAGTTTTGCTCCTTGCTGTGGCAATAATCACAAAGATAATAGGCTGCGGACTAGGCGCAAAGGTTTGTAAGTATACAAATCAGGAAAGCTTGCAGATAGCAATGGGTATGATCTCACGAGGCGAGGTCGCACTTATAGTAGCGGCTAAAGGACAGAAGCTTGGACTTATGGGCGACGAGGTTTTCGCACCTATCATCATCATGGTGGTTGCAACAACGATAATCACACCGGTATTCCTGAAGTTTGTGTTTAAGGATAATCATGAAGAGCACGTTGAGGACGAGCTTATGAAGTCTGTGGAGGGCTTCTCACAGTATGAACAGGAGCTGCAGGAACTCTCAAGAAAAGAAAAGTAATGAAAAAATCAAAGAGCGGAGCAAAAAACTCCGCTCTTTTTTTGTACAAAAAATCCGCTACCACGAATGATAGCGGATATGGGTGCAGGGGCACGCCCCTGCTTAAAGATTGAACATGATCTGATTGAGTACGCTCTCCAGATATTCCTGTCTGCCGCTAGAAAGTGAGTCAGTAACTTCGCCCTTCTCAACTGCATACTTCTCAAGGCTCTCCATGTCAGCCTTACCTGCAATGATGTCTGCACCAATGCCTGTTGTCCAGCTTGCATATCTGTCATCAACGAACTTGTCAAGTCTGCCGTCCTCAATGATCTTTGCAGCAGCCTTAAGACCAAGTGCAAATGTGTCCATACCTGCAATGTAGCTCAGGAAAATGTCTTCCATTGTGTATGAGCCTCTTCTTGCCTTAGCGTCAAAGTTCAGACCGCCGTTTGTGAAGCCGCCTGCCTTGAGAACTTCGTACATACAAAGTGTAGCGTCATAAGCGTTTGTAGGGAACTGGTCTGTATCCCAACCGAGCAGTGGGTCGCCCTGGTTAGCGTCGATAGAACCGAATACACCGTTATCTCTTGCAACTCTCAGCTCATGCTGGAAAGTGTGCTGGGCAAGTGTAGCGTGGTTAGCTTCGATGTTCATTTTGAAGTCCTTGTCAAGACCATATTTTCTCAGGAAGCCGAGAACTGTAGCTGTATCGAAATCATACTGATGCTTTGTAGGCTCCTTTGGCTTTGGCTCGATGTAGAAATCACCAGTGTAGCCCTTTGAACGAGCATAATCAACAGTCAGCTTCATAAGTCTTGCCATGTTGTCAAGCTCCAGACCCATGTTTGTGTTCAGAAGAGTTTCATAGCCTTCTCTTCCGCCCCAGAAAACGTAGCCCTTACCGCCAAGCTTGATAGTAGCGTCAACAGCGTTCTTGATCTGAGCAGCCGCATAAGCGAAAACATCAGCAGAAGGTGATGTGCCTGCACCATGCATATATCTTGGGTGATCGAAGCACTTAGCAGTACCCCAAAGAAGCTTCTTAGTAGGGTCAGCAGCCATTTTTTCAGCTATGTAGTCAACTACCTCAGCAAGCTTTGCGTTAGTGGTGCCGAGATCACCGTACTCAGGAGAAAGGTCACGGTCATGGAAGCAGAAATAGTCGATAGAAAGCTTGTCCATTATCTCGAAAGCAACATCGACCTTCTTCTTAGCTCTTGCCTCAGGAGCAGCCTCGCCCCAAGTCTTGTCAGTAGTGCCGCAGCCGAACATATCAGTGCCGTCGCCGCCCATTGTGTGCCACCATGAAAGAGCGAACTTGAGCTGTTCTCTCATAGTCTTGCCCATTACAACCTCATCTGGGTTATAGTACTTAAAAGAGAGGGGATTAGTTGAGTTTACACCCTCATACTTGATCTTTGGAATATCCTTAAAATACTCTGCCATAATTTTGACCTCCGAATATATTATTGTTTGATCTTAACGATTAAACGATTACAATACAATAATACACCAAATCGCACCCGTTTGTCAACTGTTTTTTATCAAAATTGCATATATTGATATATATTAAAATTGTGGGATAACTGCATAGACACACTATTTTTTTCTCGTACTTTCATCAATATTTCTGTAATAATTTTGTGTAATAACTGCACAAATTCTGACAACTAAACTTGTGCAAACAAATGATTTATCTTTTAATTTGGCAACATTTCTGCAATTGTTGCATTTTTTATGCAACTACAGGGCAAAGCCCTGTCGGAGTTTGAGGCAGAGCCTCAATAGGCGCAAGCCTACTAAGCGGTGCAGAGAGAAAAAGACAAATTGCAGAGTTGCAATCTGATACAAAGCTAATATCGAAGCACAAAACTGCACCGCTTATACTATATCTTTATACAAAGTAAAATCCGCAAAGAGCGCAGCGATTTTGCGGCACTGCAAACCTTGGCTAAAACAACGTAACTCCGATTAGCAAAGACTAAATTAAAAAAAAGTTCTCAATAATGATGTTGACAAGTTTAATTAAATGTTGTATGATTATAAGAATAATAAATTAAGAATTCAAAATGTTTGCGGGAGGTTAATTTATGCTGGATACTAATGTAAACAATAAGTTTGGTAAAGAGGGTCTTACCTTTGATGACGTTCTCCTTATCCCAGGCGAGTCGGATTGTACACCTGATATGGTGGATATCCATACACACCTTACTAAGGATATAGTCCTCAATACACCTATAATGACATCTGCTATGGATACAGTCACAGAGTCAAAAATGGCTATCGCTATCGCAAGAGAGGGCGGTATCGGTATTATCCATAAGAATATGACTATCGCTCAGCAGGCAGAAGAGGTGGATAAGGTAAAGCGTTCTGAAAACGGCGTTATCGTTAATCCTTTCTCTCTTACAGCCGATAAAACTGTTGCTGAAGCTGATAAGCTCATGGGCAAGTATAAGATCTCCGGCGTGCCTATAGTCGATAAGGATGGCAAGCTCGAGGGTATCCTCACTAACAGAGATCTTAGATTTATCACTGATTTTGAAAATATCAAGATCGGTGACGTTATGACTAAGGAAAACCTCGTTACTGCTCCTGTTGATACGGATCTTGAAGGCGCTCAGAAGATACTTATGAAGCATAAGATTGAGAAGCTTCCTCTTGTTGACGCAAACGGTATTCTCAAGGGTCTTATCACTATCAAGGATATTGAAAAGGCTGTTCAGTATCCAAATTCCGCAAGAGATAAAAAGGGCAGACTTCTTTGCGGTGCTACTATCGGCATGACTAACGATATTCTCGAAAGAGTTGCCGCTCTCGTTGAAGCTCAGGTAGACGTCCTCGTTCTTGACTCTGCTCACGGCCATTCTATGAACGTTATAAATTGTCTTAAAAAAGTTAAGGCCGCTTTCCCTGATACACCGGTTATTGCAGGTAATATCGCTACTGCTGAAGCCGCCAGAGCGCTCTGCGAAGCAGGTGCTGACGCTATAAAGGTCGGTATCGGCCCTGGTTCTATCTGTACTACCCGTGTAGTCGCTGGTATAGGTGTTCCTCAGGTCACTGCAGTTTATGACGCTGCTTGCGCTGCTGCTGAGTATGGCATTCCTGTTATTGCTGACGGCGGTATCAAGTATTCAGGCGATATCGTTAAGGCTCTTGCTGCCGGTGCAAACGTTGTAATGCTTGGTTCACTCCTCGCAGGCTGTGACGAAGCTCCAGGCGAAACTGAGATCTATCAGGGCAGACAGTTCAAGGTATACAGAGGCATGGGTTCTCTTGCCGCTATGAATAAAGGCTCAAAGGACAGATATTTCCAGACAAACTCAAAGAAGCTCGTTCCAGAGGGCGTTGAGGGTCGTGTGGCTTATAAGGGTCCAGTTTCAGATACTATCTTCCAGCTTGTTGGCGGTATCCGTTCAGGTATGGGCTATTGCGGTTGTCATACTATTGCAGAGCTTGGCGAAAAGGCTAAGTTCATCAGGATAACAGGCGCAGGTCTTAAGGAGTCACACCCACACGATATTTATATCACAAAGGAAGCTCCAAACTATTCCGCAGGTATCTAATAGAATTTATATACAAAAAAAGAGCAGAGATCTCGTTTCTCTGCTCTTTTTTGCGTTGTTTTGCAAAAAATATTACTCCATAAATTCTCCCAAAAGACCACTTGCAATTGCTACAGTTTCAGGACATGGACGCTTCTGATAGTATTCTTTTGTGCGCTTTGCAGGGTCAGGGTCACTAGGTCCGCTCAGACCGAGAAGCTCACGGCAGATGATAGTGTCAGAGCCAAGCTCTTCCTTGAAACGCTTTGCAAAAAGCTGAACACGCTCATAATCCTTGCCCTTTGCCGCCCTGTCACTGCCTATGGTGTTGCCAAATTTCAATCCAAGCACCATGACTGCACCTGTAAATGCTCCGCAGACCTCTCTCATTCTGCCTATTCCGCCGCCAAAGCCCGAAGCTATCTTGTATGCAGTTTCGCTGTCAAGGCCGATATCCTCAGCCCATGCGCCTACTACCGCCTGTGAACAGTTGTAGCCCTCCATGAAAAGAGCCTTTGCTGCCGCTGCTTTTTCCTTATTCATTTTAAAAAAACTCCTTTTTTGTCATATATTGATCTTCATTATAGCACAGCTTTAAGTTTTTTTCAAGACGTATTATTGGTTAGTATAGTCTACGTCAAATTGCATAAAAAATTGCCATAAAATTTTGCAATATTTTTATATTGTTAGACAAAACTAACCTATTGACAAATGTACACTAATGTGGTATACTTTAATCACAGCAAGGGAAAAGCTGCAAAGAATAACGCAGATAAAGCGAAAACGCTGGTCTGTGGAAAAGTAAAAAATGATATTCAAATAAGGAGGACAAAAATTATGTCAAAGTTTGTATGTTCAGTATGCGGTTACGTTTATGAGGGCGAGGCTGCTCCAAAGGAGTGTCCTATCTGCCATGCACCAGCAGAAAAGTTCAATAAAGTAGAAGAAACAGCTATCACATGGGCTGACGAGCATAAGGTAGGCGTTGCAGAGGGTCTTGATGAGGAAGTTGTTGCAGGTCTTAGAGAGAACTTCAACGGCGAGTGCTCTGAGGTAGGTATGTATCTTGCAATGGCAAGGGTTGCTTACAGAGAAGGCTATCCTGAGGTAGGTATGTACTATGAGAAGGCTGCTTATGAAGAGGCTGAGCATGCTGCTAAGTTCGCAGAGCTTCTGGGCGAGGTAGTAACACCTTCTACAAAGAAAAATCTCGAGATGAGATATATGGCTGAGAATGGTGCTTGTGAGGGCAAGATGAAGCTTGCTAAGAGAGCAAAGGAGCTTGGCTATGACGCTATCCATGACACTGTTCATGA
The DNA here is from genome assembly GCF_000435935.1 of Ruminococcus sp. CAG:57. Classification (NCBI taxonomy): domain Bacteria; kingdom Bacillati; phylum Bacillota; class Clostridia; order Eubacteriales; family Oscillospiraceae; genus Ruminococcus; species Ruminococcus sp. CAG:57. The sequence goes on from NZ_FR890710.1 coordinate 91,223, forward strand.
AATGGCTAAGGACGAAGCAAGACATGGATGCGGCTTCAAGGGTCTGCTTGACAGATATTTCGCTAACAAGTAATTTATCTTAAAATAGTATAAATTAAAGATTACGACGAATTTTTCCCGAAAAAGGCGGAGGTATTTGAAAAAATACTTCTGTCTTTTTGTTTTATAAAGCCGTTATAAAGGCTCAAATCTATTGCAAATGACGTAAAACTGTGGTATAATATCTTAGTATGATAAAAAAATGCTTTAGGAGATGATAGTGTGATAGAAACACTGGCGGCGGAAACTGCGACCTTGCAGAACGTTTATGCCCCCTTGCCTTTCAAGGTGCATATGATATTCTGCGTTATCGCTACGCTTTTATATATAACTCAGTTCATAAGGAAAGGTTCTTATCATTATCTTACATTAATGATAGCTATCGACCTTACTATAGTTACTCAGTTTACCACAAAAAGCTTTGTTATCGGTATGCTTTTCGGTGCAGAGGTAGCGCTTCTTGCGGCAACAGCTTTTATTTCCCATAGGTTTGCTAAAAAGCAAAAGGCTTTGGAGAATGCCGAGGAAAAGTCGGAAACTGCTCAAAAGGAAGATGAAGAATGAAAATAGTTATACTTGACTCTGAAACAGTTTCAAGAAACGATGTGTCGCTGGAGGAAATAACAGTCCTTGGTGAAAGCATTGTTTATGGTTTTACACCAAATGAACAGGTCGCAGAAAAGATAGGCGACGCTGACGCCGTTATATGTAACAAGTGCCTTATAACAGAGGAGGTATTCTCAAAGTGCAAAAACCTGAAATACGTCGGTCTTTTTGCAACGGGATATAATAATGTTGACCTCTCCGCCGCAGACAGGCATGACGCAGTGGTCTGCAATGTGCCTGCATATTCTACAAACGCAGTTGCTCAGCATACTTTTGCACTTATCCTCAACTATTTCAGCAAGATAAGAGAATATGCCGAGAAAGTTGACGAGGGTGGCTGGGTGAATTATAAGCTGTTTTCATATTTTGGTATCCCTACCTATGAGCTTGCAGGAAAAACCATTGGTATAGTAGGCTATGGCGACATAGGAAAGAAAGTTGCTGAGATAGCAAGAGCGTTCGGCATGAAGGTCATCACCTTTACACGCTCACCTCAGAAAATAACTGACGGCACGCCTGCGGTAAGCCTTGAAGAACTTCTAAAGACCTCTGATATAGTGACGCTCCATTGTCCTCTTACAAAGGATAATGAGAAAATGATAAATGCCGAAAGCCTTGGCATGATGAAAAAGTCAGCATTTTTCGTCAACACTGCAAGAGGCGGTCTTGTGGACGAAAAGGCTCTTGCACAGGCTCTTGGAAATGAAGTCATTGCAGGGGCAGGAATTGATGTTCTCACAAACGAGCCAATGAGTGAGAACTGCCCGCTCAGAAACGTGAAAAACTGCACTGTTACCCCACATATAGCGTGGGCGCCAAAGCAGACGAGAGAAAGGCTTCTTGAAACTGTTGCGCAGAACTTGAAAATGTGGATAGAGGGTACGCCGCAGAACGTTGTCAACGGAAAATAACAATAAGGACATGATGAAAATGATAGATATGACAAAAAAGAAAAGAGTTGTGGTAAAGGTAGGAACTTCTACTCTTACTCACAGCACAGGGCTTTTGAACATACGCCGTGTGGAACAGCTCGTTAAAACTCTTGCCGATCTGCAAAATGCAGGACATGAGATAATCCTTGTATCAAGCGGTGCGGTGGGCCTTGGCAGAGCAAAGCTTGGCATAAAGGAAAGACCCAAGGACACTCCCACAAGACAGGCTTGTGCGGCAGTGGGTCAGTGTGAGCTTATGTATCTTTACGATAATCTTTTCTCTGAATACAGCCTTAATGTGGCTCAGCTTCTGCTTACAAAGTATATTCTTCTTGAGGACAGACGCATAAATGTGCAGAACGCCCTTAACCGCATTATAGAGCTTGGTTCTATCCCTATTGTGAACGAGAACGATACGGTGTCTATTGATGAGTTGGAGCTTGAAATGGGCGAGAACGATTCTCTTGCGGCAAATGTTGCGGTGCTTGCTAATGCAGATCTGCTTATAATAATGTCTGATATCGAGGGACTTTTTGACAAAGACCCTCATAAGTATGATGACGCTGAGCTTATCCCTGTTGTGCCTGAGATAACGGAGGAGATAAAGGCTATTGCAGGGGGTGCAGGTTCTTCACTTGGCACAGGCGGAATGGCGACAAAGATAAAAGCCGCTGAGATATGCAAAAATGGCGGAATAGATCTTATAATAATGAATGGCAGAGATCCAAGACATTTGTATAAGGTATTTGAAAATAAACCTATAGGAACACTTTTTACAGCTAACGGGGAGGTATAGTAAAAATGAGTTACATCGATATTTTGGGACAGAAAGCAAAAGCTTGCAAAAAGGATATCGCCTTCGCTTCAACAACACAGAAAAATGACGCACTTCTTGAGATCGCACATATCCTGAGAGTTTGCAAGGACGATATTATCGAAGCAAACAAGGTTGACCTTGAAAACGGCAGAATGAGAAAAATGTCTGAGGCTATGCTTGACAGACTTGCACTCAATGACAGCCGTATAGAGGGCATGGCAAAGGCTTGCGAAGAGCTTGCACAGCTTGACGACCCTGTGGGCGAGGTAGTTTCAGGCTCAACAAGACCTAACGGCATGAAGATCGAGAAAGTAAGAGTGCCAATGGGCGTTATAGGCATTATTTTTGAAGCCAGACCTAACGTTACTGTAGACGGCGCTATACTTTGCCTTAAAAGTGGAAACGCTGTTATACTCAGGGGCGGAAAGGAAGCAATAAACTCAAACAAAATGCTTGCCGACCTAATGAGAAAGGCTGTCGAAAGGGCAGGCTTCAGTCCTGATATCATTCAGCTTGTGGAGGATACTGACAGAGGCATCGCTCTTGATATGATGAAAGCTAATGATTATATTGATGTCCTTATCCCAAGGGGAGGCGCACAGCTTATAAAGGCTGTTGTACAGTCTGCCACTGTGCCTGTTATCGAGACCGGCACAGGAAACTGTCACGTTTATGTTGACGCAAGTGCGGATATAAAAATGGCTGTGAACATTGTTGATAACGGCAAGACCTCACGTCCGTCTGTATGCAACGCAGTTGAAAGCTGTCTTGTTCACAGGGATATTGCGGAGGATTTTCTCCCGAAGCTTAAAGAAAGACTTGACAAGCACCACGTTGAGATAAGAGGCTGTGAGCTTACAAGGCAGATACTTGGTCCTGAGAACGTTACTCCTGCTGATGATGACGATTATGCAACAGAGTTTCTTGACTATATAATCTCTATCAAGGTCGTTGACGACATGGCGGAAGCACTTGAACACATCGACAGATTTTCCACAGGACATTCTGAGTGTATCGTAACAGAAAGCCTTTTTGCGGCACAGGAATTTCAAAAGCGTGTTGACTCAGCGGCAGTATATGTAAACTGCTCAACAAGATTTACAGACGGCGGAATGTTCGGTCTGGGTGCTGAGATAGGCATTTCCACTCAGAAGCTTCATGCAAGAGGTCCTATGGGTCTTAGAGAAATGACCACCACAAAGTATCTTATCTCAGGCAACGGACAGATAAGAGAATAGATATTAGTGAGGAATGAGGAGTGAGGAATGAGGAATGAAGGTATCGCCTAACGGCGATGATTTCTCTGTAGGGGCGACCTTTGGTCGCCTGTCTGCTCTGATACTTTGATATATTACAAAAAAGAGGTAATTATAATGATAAAAGCTATGAATATTTCTTATGAGATAGGCGATAAGCTTTATCTCAACATCACAAACAAGTGTCCATGCAACTGCACATTCTGTATTCGTCACAACGGTGACGGTGCTTATGGCTCTGACCCACTGTGGCTGGAACATCAGCCTACTGCCGAGGAGGTAATAGACAACATCAAAAAGCGTGACCTTGACAGCTACAAGGAAATTATTTTCTGTGGCTATGGCGAGCCTACCTGTGAGCTTGAAATACTCAAAGAAACTGCAAAGTATATAAAATCTGTTACAAAGACACCTATAAGGATCAACACAAATGGTCTTAGCGACCTTATCAACAAGCGTGAAACTCCTGCCGAGTTCAAGGGACTTGTTGATATAATCTCAATAAGTCTTAACGCTTCTGACGCAAAGGCTTATGACGAGATAACAAGACCCTCATTCAAGGGCGTGAACTGCTTTGAAGAAATGCTCTCTTTTGCAAAGAGAGTGAAAGAGTTCGTGCCGGAGGTAATGCTCACTGTGGTTGATATAATCGGCGAAGAGGAGATAAAAAAATCTCAGGCGGTTGCTGACAGCGTGGGTATACATCTCAGAGTCAGAGAATATGTTGATTAATATTTTGTAAACAATATATTAAGTTTTATATTTGCTCAATATTCCGTTTTCAGCAAACATCTAAGTGATGTCGGAACAATAACCGAGTGCTGAAAACGGATATTTTTTTGTTCGATAATAAAAAGAAAGCTTGGTAGAAAAAATGGAAAAGGAAAAGATAAGACGTCTTGTTTTGCAGGCAGGACAGGGTGACAGAGCAGCTTTCGGCGAGCTTTACGAAGAAACGGGCAGGTCGGTATATTTTAACTGCCTGAAGCTTCTTGGAAATGCTCAGCAGGCGGAGGATATAACTCAGGACACTTTCATGAAAGCTCTTGAAAAGCTTGACAGCCTTAAAGAGCCTGAGAATTTCTCAGCGTGGGTAAACCGCATTGCCATAAACAACTGCAAAATGTATTTCAGGAAAAATCCCCGCACTGCGGAGGAGGAGTCGGAAAAGATAATCGACGATACGCCCGACAGCGAGCTTATCCCTGACGATTATGCCGACAGCGAAGAAAAACGCAGGATAATAATGAACATTATCGACACCGCTCTCACTGACGAACAGCGTCAGACAATAATACTTTACTATTTTGATATGATGAGCGTGGCTGAGATAGCAGAGATAATGGAATGTTCTGTTGGCACTGTCACTTCCCGTCTTAGCGCTGCAAGAAAGAAGATAAGGGAGGCGGTGCTTATTTACGAAAAGAAAAACAATGACAGGCTTCATGCTGTTATGCCTATACCTGTTCTGTCAAAGATATTTATGCAGGAATGTCAGCATTTGAAGCTGCCTGAATTATCCGTTTTCAGCAACACGGCAGCCGCCGAGGATATTGTTCCCGATAAAAATACTACAATAAGTAAATCGGGAGGAAAAGGTATGTTTTCAACAGTAAAAGCAAAAGTAATAGCAGGAGTAGTCGCATTGGCAGTAGTTGGCGGAGGTATCACAGGGGTGGTGCTTGCAAACAGAGATAAGACATCAGATGCTGATAAGCCAAACACAGCCGTTCAGACAGACGCACAGGGGGAAGTGAACGAGCAGGAGATAGAGGACAATCTAAACGAACTTGATGAAAATGCTGATAATGAAGATAATGTTACTGACGATGATGCAAGCGGTACAAATTCAAACAGCGAGCTTGAAATGGCTGTTTACACTGTGTCTGACGAGATAAAAAATGCTGATCTTTCGTCAGGTCTTGTTCAGCTCAATGGTGACATCATGCAGGTGGGCGGATATATAAAGACGTCTGATTTCTATGCAAAATATGCTGACGAGTATAGCTTTGTATACTGCGATGGAGGTCACTATGAGGATAAAAAGGGCGAAATGCTCAATTATCGTGTAGGTGCTGACAACTATTTCGGCGGTGAATGGTGGGATAGCTATTACATGACCCTTATCCCAAAGGTCGAGCCGCAGGGAGATGAGATAACGGTCTATGTTGCAAATCTAACAAACCCTGACGGACAGGTATCTCTTGCAGACAGCTATGTGGTATGGGCAGAGGAAACGCCTATGTCAAACGATATTTACACCCCTGCTTGGATACCGACCGGTATGCCAACAAGGCTTTGCTATGATGTCACAAGCACAAAGAAGCTTGATGAGATATATGACAACATAGACGATTATTCAGCACAATCAGTGCAGGATATGCTTGCTTCTCAGGGCATCTCAAAGGGCGAGAACAGCATTTCAGGCAACTATCTTTCCTATGTTTACTCACAGGGCGATATGTCAATGAGCGGAACATACTGTGTGAACAGCGACACTGACCCTGATGTTTTCGTTGCATATGTTGCAGGTGAGAAAAATGCCGCAGGGCTTACACCTCTCTACAGATATCATTTTGCCTTCGATACAAATTCAAAAAAGCTTTATGAAAGCAGAATGTATCTTGCAGGTATGTTCTAAAAAAACCTATCCCTCACATCTGTGGGGGATATTTTTTTGCTCGTTGACAGGCATTTTGTTATGTGATATAATTATTTCTGTAATATTATAATAACAAATATTAACCATAAGTAAATTATATATGAAGATTTTGAATTTGCTCAACAAATCGTCTGCGTTTTGCATCTAACTAATGTCGGGACTGATAAAACAGCGGACGAGAAAACGGCAATTCGGAAAGAAAGAGCAGGTCAAAAACATGGAAAAAGATGATATCAAAAAGCTTGTATTGCAGGCGGCACAGGGAAACAAGGCGGCGTTCGGTGCGCTTTATGAAGAAACGGGCAGAACAGTGTATTTTAGCTGCCTGAAGCTTCTTGGCGACCCACAGCTTGCAGAGGATATCACTCAGGAAACTTATCTTACAGCCCTTCAAAAGCTTGGCACTCTTGCACAGCCTGAGAATTTTCCAGCATGGGTAAACAGGATAGGGATAAATCTCTGCAAAATGCACTTTAGAAACAATTCCGCCCCTGAGGACAACTCAGAGGAGATAATAGAGGAGATCCCTGACGAAGGGCTTATCCCGGAGGAATATGTGAGCAATGACGCTAAAAGAAAGATAATAATGGATATTATCGACACTGTTCTCACAGAGGAGCAAAGGCGTTCGGTGATACTGTATTATTTTGATATGCTCACAGTGCCTGAGATAGCAGAGGTAATGAACTGCACCACAGGTACAGTAACTTCCCGTCTTAGTGCCGCAAGAAAAAAGATAAAGGAGGCGGTGCTTATATACGAGGAAAACAACAACGACAGACTTCATGCTGTCGTGCCTGTATTTATTCTTTCAAAGCTTCTTAATAAAGAGGCTTCAAACACCGTTCTTCCGAAACTTACCGTTTTCACAGGCTCAGCCTCAGCCGCTAATGCAGTTCCCGATAGCGTAACATCAACAAAAACTATATCGGGAGGAAAAGGAATGTTTTCAACAGTAAAAGCAAAAGTAATAGCAGGCGTTTGTGCCGTGGCAGTTGTGGGCGGAGGTATCACAGCGGCGGTAATGCTTAGTTCAAATAATAGTGATGACGATGATAATAATGATATTGTTGTTGCTTCTTCACAAAATGACAGCACAGCTTCAAAGGGCGATAAGACCCTGTCTGATACCGCTAACGATAACAAAGACGGCAATCTATATTGGATAGACGGATTTAATGGTGGTACGCCGTCAGATACTTTGCCGCAGGATATTTTCGGCAACAAAATATCAGTGCCTGTTGACCTTAGTGCCATAGACGGCGGCAATGCCAATATGAAAATGTACGGCGACGATATTGGCAGATCTAGTGATATTATGAGCATTGATAAAATGATAGGTGAAAACAGTGACGTTGAGATAACCTTCGTTTCATCAGATGAGAGCCAAACAAACTACGACCTTACCGGTGCAAACCCATTTGACCGTGACGCAAGTGTGGCTGACATTCTCAAGGAAAACAGCTGGAGCATTACCATACCTTTAGAAGAGGCTGTGGATACCTCCGACTGGGAGTATGAAAGCTACGGCTGCTACAGCAATAAAGAAGATCTTGATAAAATAATCGACAAAATGGGCTGCCCTACAAGCATTTATATGGACAGCGAATATGACGGCATGGACGATTATAAATGCTATACAATGTATTGGGAGAACGTTGACTATACAATTTCACTCGGCGTGGTGGAAACATATAGTAATTACGAAGAGTATGACGTAGTGCTTGATTACTTCTCGGCTTCCGATTTCACATACTACAGCAAAAACTATCCGCAGGAAGAAATACACGAAAAAGACGGAGAGGCGGTTTTCACATCTGAGTATACAGGCATAACAACACCGGGCGAGAGCACTGTAAACACTGATGAGAACAGAGTAAAGGTATATGATGACCTCAAGGCACTTGACCTTACTTCAGACGCTGTTCTGCCTAAGGATATAAGCGTAAGCTATAAGGGCATAGACCACGTTTTCACAGGCAATGAGCTTATTGATGATGTAAGAGCAGAAATGGTGGATACCCCTGACGATGAATACGAGTCTGCTCTTTGCTACGGAAAAACAAGCTCGACTGTGGATAATATCATCATCTTCGACTTCTGGCTCAACAGCGATCATACCCTCCATAAGATAAGAATGAGTTTCACCACCGAAAGCGACTGCTCAATATTCGGTATAACAAAAAATTCAACTCCTGAGGAGATGGCTGCGATTCTCGGCACACCTGAGGTCAGCGACAGAAACGGCAAAGATCAGTTTCTTGATTGGAAGAGCGATTCCATGAGCGTGAACGCATATTACTATGACGGCGTTTTGCAGTCTATACAGGCTTACTTTGAAAGCTAGGCGGCTTTTATTTGACAACATAAGCGGTATGTGCTATAATATTTTATATTAATACTTTACTATGATAAAATATAGAGAGGATAATGTAAAATGGGCGAAAAGCTTTGGAGAAAAAACCTTATAAATATAGAGCCATACGTTGCAGGGGAACAGCCTAAAAACGATAAGATAATAAAGCTCAATGCAAATGAAAACCCTTATCCGCCGTCACCAAAGGTAAAGGCGATATTGGAAGGCAAGACCATAGCGGAGCTTAGAAAATATCCTAGTGCTGACGCGTCTGTTCTTAGGGCGGCGCTTGCGGAGCGTGTTGGGCTTAAAAGCGAGAATGTTTTCTGCGGAAACGGCTCAGATGATGTGCTTGCCACAGCTTTCAGAGCATTTTTCAACTCTGATAAGCCTATACTTTATCCTGATATAACTTACTCTTTCTATCCTGTGTGGTGTGAGCTTCTGAAAATACCATACAAGACTAAGAGCGTTGACGATGATTTTGTAATAAATATCGAGGACTTCAAAGAGCCTAACGGCGGCGTTGTTATACCAAACCCTAATGCTCCGACAAGCCTTGGTGTGGGTGAGAAATTTATAAGAGAACTTCTTGAAAACAATCAGGACAGCATTGTTATAATCGACGAGGCATATGTGGATTTCGGCAGATATTCCTGCGTGGAGCTTGTGAAAGAGTACGATAATCTCGTTGTAACACAGACTTTCTCAAAGTCACGTTCCCTTGCAGGCATGAGAGTGGGCATGGCTTTTGCAAGTGCTGAGCTTATCAGCTATATGCGGGCTGTAAAGGACTCATACAATTCCTATCCTCTCGACCAGATAGCCATAGAAACTGCCGTTGCAAGCCTTTCTGACGAGGATTATTTCAAGGCGACAGTTGAAAAGGTCAAGGCAACAAGGGATAGAACAGCGGAAAAAATGCGTGAAATGGGCTTCAACGTCCTTGACAGCGAAACGAATTTTCTTTTTGCACAACATGAAAAGCTCTCCGCAAAGGAGATCTTCACATACCTCCGTGAAAATGGTATCTTCGTGAGATATTTCAACAAGCCGAGAATAGATAACTTCCTGAGAATCACTATCGGCACAGACGAGGAAATGGATCTTATGCTTGAAAAGCTTTCGGAGATATGCAAATAATACAGTTATCACAAAAGCTTATGGATATATCTATTCAGTGTAGGGGCAAAAAGTGTTCGCATCTTAGTTTATGATTTTTTTGAAAGACTTTTATTTGGGCGGCTCTGACCGCCCTTTTTTGTGCCTTATCCCTTAAAATCAGAGCATAAAGGTATTGAAAATCAGAAAATGTTGTGATATAATTATCATAAGTAATTATTGCCTGAAGAAAGGATATGTATATATGTTGATAAATTCACTGGCGGCGCTTGCGCTTGGCTTTGCGCTGGATATGCTCCTTGGCGACCCTGAAGTAGTGGTCTATCCTCAGTATTTTATAAAAAAACTTGTGGCAAAGCTTGATAAGTCTTTCAGAAACAGCTATAAAAATACTCCTGAAGCACAGCGCATGGCAGGTCTTATGATGACAGTGATAGTGCTTCTTATAGTTGCCGCTGTGGCATTGCTTCTTCTATTTGTGGGCTATAAGCTAAATGCCGCACTTGGCATTTTCCTCGAGGGCATAATGTGCTGGTCAGCACTTTCTGTAAAGTCCCTTAAAACTGCGGCAGGGGGAGTGATGCGTGCTGCAAGGGCAGGCAATCTTTCTTCGGCACAGCGCAAGGTAAAAAAAGTGACCTTCCGTGACACCGACGATATGAACATTGACGCTGTTATAAAAAGTACGGTGGAGTCGGTTGCAGAGAACACCACAGATTGGGCGGTCGCACCTATTTTCTGGTCTGCGATATTCGGAGGTCTGGGCGGAATACTCTACAGAACAGTGAATATTATCGACAACACAGTGGGCTATAAAACAGACACATACATAAACTTCGGCAAATTCCCTGCAAAGCTAGACGACGTTCTCAGCTTTATACCTGCAAGAATAGCCGCCCTGCTTATGAAAATGAACGTTTCTTATCTTCACCTTGACAGCAAGAACGCTTCTCAGGTATACAAAAAAGACAGAAGAAAATCCCCTAGTCCTAATTCAGCGCAAACTCAGTCGGTGTGTGCAGGTGCATTGGGTATACAGCTTGGCAGTGATGAGTATTACGGCGGACAGCTTGTAAGAAAGCCTGTTATAGGCAGAAATCTAAAGCCATGCGAGCCTAACGATATATTCTGGGCAAATCAGCTTTTGCTTGGTACATCGTTCTATGCTATGCTTTTTACAGCAGTTATAAGAACGGCACTGTTCTTTGTGATATGATATAAAATAACAATAGCCGAGAGGTAAATGCCCCTCGGCTGTGTTTTTATAGTGTAGAGGCGACCTTGGGTCGCCCGCTTATCGTTAGTTTCTGTGCAAAAAAAAGACCTCCCACCAAGAGAGGTCTTTTGTGTTATCAGTGGTTTCTGTACCAATCACGAACGAACTTGCCGCTTGCTGTGAGCTGTGAAGTGCCGCTCTTTATAGCTTTAAGGTTCGTACCGCTATTGAATGCGGAAGCCGTTTCGCTCTTTCCGCAGGCTGACCAGTTTATGTAGCCTACTTTTAGTGAGTCGAGAAGCTTGAGCCATTTTGTGCTTTCTGTTGAGTTATATCCGCCGTTTCCGCTTGCATCGCAAGTTCCGAACTCAGATACAAGAACAGGAAGTCCCTTTTTGTAGCAGTTCTGAAGTCTGTTTCTCAGCCAATCAGTGTGAGTGTTTGCATAGAAGTGAAGAGCATAAACGCAGTTTTTGTCTGAAAGCTTGTTGCCAAGTACCTGATCTATGTCCTGACTCCATGTGCCTGTACCGCAAATTATGATAGCGTCACTGTCGTATTTTCTGATAGCGCTTACAACGCTCTGGCAGTAACTTTTTATGCCGCCTGTCCATGTTACACCGCCGTTAGGCTCGTTGCAGATCTCGTAAATAACGTTATTGTAGTCCTTGTAGGTCTTAGCCATTTCTGTGAAGAACTTGATAGCTTCATTTTTGTGGTTGTTAGGGTTTCTGTCGTTGAGAACGTGCCAGTCGATTATAGCATACATACCAAGAGATTTTGCATTCTCAACGCCTGTCTTGACTTTCTGCTTTGCCTGCGCCTGATACTTGCCGTTCTCGGTGCAGTAGCCGCCCCATTCATAAGTATACATTGCGATTCTTATGGTGTTGACCTTCCAGTCATCTCTGAGAACTTTAAGTGAGTCCTTTGTAAGGATATCGGAAAAATCCTCCCACATGATGCCGTGAGTTGACATACCCTTTATCTTGAATACCTTGCCGTTCTTGTCAACAATGTTCGCACCCTTTACAGAAAGCTGACCATGCTGTGAAACAGGTGTCACAACAGCAGGAGCTTTAGATGTAGTAGCGGATACCTCTGCGGAATATTTTCCGTAGTGGTTGGCTTTCTTGTCGTCTGTCTTGCAGGCTCTTATCTTGAACTTGTAGGTGGTCTTCTGGCTGAGATTTTTTACAGTGTAGCTTGTGGAAGTGGTCTTTGCGATCTCTTTCCACTGACCATTTTTAAGCTGAAATACTCTGTAATTTGTGCATCCTATCTTTGTCCATGAAAGCTTTACGCTGTTATAGGAAACGCTTGATACTTTAAGACCCTTTGCAGGCTGTGGGTTCGTGGCGGTGTTCCAGTTGTCGGAATATGCGCCGTATACCTTTTTTCCTTTCACGGTCTTGTAGGCTCTTACCTTGAAGTTTTCACGGGTAGCATTTGGCAGATTTTTCACAGTGTATGTGAGGGTCGAGCCACTTTTTACGTCTGCGATCTGCGGATATTTACCGTTTTTCCTCATACAAACTGAGTATCCCGAAGCTCCGCTGACCTTTTTCCAGCTAAGCTTTATCTCGCTGTTGCTAAGTGTTTTTGAAGTAAGCCCTGTGACTTTTCCGACGCTTGCCGCCTCAACAGTTATCGCCGTCTGCGAAAGAAGCGGCGTTTCGTCCACAGCAGGCAGTGCCGCCGCAGCCGACATGAGTGTTACCGAGGTCAGCAGCACAGCGGCGGCTTTTTTCAGACTGGTTAATTTTCCCATAATTTTTCCTCCAATAATGAATATTGTAACTTTTCATTCATATTTATTATAAGTTTAACATATTTTCATTCATTTGTAAACAGCAAAAGCCTATTTTAAAACTTAAATACTTCACAAATTTTAAATTCGTTCATTGGTGAAAATGTAATAAATCCTCCCTATTTACTATAGAAGTACGAAAAATGAATAAATTACAAATGATTAAAAAACGGTAACAAGAGCTTTTTTGGACAGTTGAAAACTACAGTTGAAAACTTTTGAAAATGTTGAAAACTATGTTGAAAATGTTTAAAACTCATGCTATAACAGCAATTTGGTGTTGAAAATTATAAAGTTTTCAACAATCGTCCGTTTTTTTACCCTTGTCTGTAACCAAAATGTAATCAAATCATTACATTGTGATATCCAAAAAAACGTACTTGAAAGAGTTGAAAATGTACAGAATATTATTTGATTTGTAATCATTATGTAACGTGGTTTACTTTATCTCACAAAGTAAGTGAATTTTACATTCTGACGCATAAAAAATAAAAATCATGCCTGTTTTGGTGAAAACCGCTATTTACATCGTGTCATAGACAGTGTATACTATTAGCAAATCATATTTACATAGCAGTACATGACAAATGTCAATTGACAGTTGGAACGTGGTGTGCTATACTTGATTTATTCACAAAAAATATAATGATACAGACAAAGAAAGGAATGGGGAAACGATGGAAACCGTTTTACAGGTCAAAGGGCTTTCAAAGCAGTACAAAAAAGGCATTTACGCCTCCCATAACGTCACTTTTGATGTTGGAAAGGGCGAGATATTTGCGTTGATAGGTCCAAACGGTGCAGGAAAGACAACAACAATAAGAATGATATCAACACTTTTGCAGGCAACAGAGGGCGACGCTATCGTGGCAGGTCATAGTATTCTCACTGAACCTGATATGGTAAGAAAAAGCATTACATACCTCCCTGACGAGGCTGGTGCGTATAAGACCATGACAGGCAGAGAATATCTGGAGTTCATGGCTTCTATCTATGCCGACAACGGAGAACAGGCTTACGAATTTGTTAAGCGTGGCTGTGAGATATGCGAGCTTGGTGACAGGCTTAATGATAAAATATCAAATTATTCCCGTGGTATGGCAAGAAAGCTTCTCCTTGCAAGGGCGATAATGCCGCTCCCTGCACTGGCTATCCTTGACGAGCCGACTTCGGGACTTGATATCATAAACGCCCTTGAAATAAGAAGAATGATAAGAAAGCTTGCTTCTGAGGGCATGAGCTTTCTGCTTTCTTCTCACAATATGCTTGAAATAGAGTATGTTTCAGACAGAGTGGGTATAATTGCAAAGGGCGAGTTGCTGGAAGTCGGCAAGCCTGCGGAGCTTATTGAAAAATATGGCGCTCAGAACCTTGAAGAAGTCTTTGAAAGGGTGGTGCTTGACCGTGAAGTTTTATAGTCTTTTCCGCAAGGAATTAAAGGAAATGCTCAGCCTGCAAACTATTATAACAATGATAGTCACAGTAGTGGTGCTTGTTATGGCAGGTCAGGCAATGTCAGGGGCAATAAGCGACAGTGCCGAAAAGGCCTCCGACCTTACTATCTGCGACCTTGACAAAACAGAGTTCACAGAAAACGTTTTAAACTCTCTGAAAGCTACTGCAAAGGCTGGTGACGGTAAGATAACAGTTGTAGATATAAAGTCTGATGACTATGCCGCAGAGCTTAAAAGGCTCGATCAGGACAGCGTTGTGATAATACCAAAAGGCTTTACAGAGCAGGTAAAACAGCATAAAAAGGCAGACGTTGGATATGTTCAGAGAATGACCTCTCTTGCAACCATGTCAAATATAAACACAGGCTCAGACACTGCCCTTGCAGTTATACAGCAGGCAGTAAAATCAACTATCTATCAGGATAAGCTTTCAAGCGGCGCAATGACAGAGGACGAAATGAATCAGCTTGAAGACCCTGTACTGCTTTCTGAAACAACGGTTGTTGGCGACAAGGCAGATAAAGTGAGCAGTTCTGTAGTGATGTCCCTTTGTTCCGCACAAAGCATGGTAGTGCCTATAATAATGTTCGTTCTTATAATGTTCTCGGCTCAGATGATACTTAGCGCGATCTCTACCGAGAAAATAGACAAGACCCTTGAAACGCTTCTTTCCGCACCTGTTTCAAGACTTTCAGTCCTTGCGTCAAAAATGCTTGCCGCAGGTGTTGTTGCGGCTTTGCAGGCTGTGGTCTATATGTTCGGCATGAGCAAAATGACAGGCGGTCTTACTGAGGGCATGGGAGATACCTCAGCATATGAATCTGCAATGGAAAACCTTGGTCTTACTATGAGCATTGGACAGTATGCTCTTGTGGGAATACAGATGTTTGTGTCTATCCTTATCTCATTGTCACTCTCAATGGTATTAGGAGCACTTGCAAAAGACGCAAAATCTGCCCAGACAATTCTTTTGCCTATAACCTTCTCCGCAATGATACCATATCTTCTTGCAATGGTAGTTGATATCAGAACGCTTTCACCTGTTATAAAGTATATCGTCTATGCTATACCGTTCACCCATACCTTTATGGCAAGCGAGAACGTAATGTTTGGCAACTACAGCCTTTATGCAGGGGGACTTATCTATCAGATAGTACTTCTTGTAGTGTGCATGACTGTCGCACTGAAAATCTTCATGAGCGACAAGATATTCACAATGTCAATAGGCGGAAAGCAGAGAACAAGAAAGTCATTTGCTTTTAATAAGAAATAATATCACATAAAAGCTTATAATTACGCCACTTATATGTAGGGGAGCGACTCAATTTCTGTTTAACAGAAATACGACATTCCACCATATAGGTTTTATCGCAAAACAAAAAAACCGCTGCGGATCTTTCTCCGTGGCGGTTTTGCTTTGTGCTATTTAATTTTCTGAAGTTTTAAGCCCAGTGTTCTCGTCAACAATGCCGTTATCCTGCGTGATATTGAAAATGCACCATTTTCCGCTGCATTTTCCAACGTAGATGTAAAGCTTTGCGTCCTCACTGCCCTTTGAGCCTTTGAAAGTCACGTTCGTTACTATCTCATAAGCCTCTGAAACATTCGGTGCAGAGCCGTAAAAGCTTTTGTATTCGCTCAGGTCATATTCAGATTCTTTAAGCTTTGTTTCTCTGCCGAAAGATACGTCGATAGTGTAATCAGAACCATAGCTTTCAATGAAATCACCGTAAAGGACTTCTTTCATAACCTGCTCTTTGCCATATCCGCCTTCGGTTCGCTGCTGTTCGTATTCGTTCTTCATCTCTTTCGGAAAGCACTCCACGAATGAGTCGAAATCGCTTGTCTGTATGGACTTGAAGTATTTTTCTATTACCTCTGTCTTTGTGGAGTTGAAAATAACTCCGCTTTTGTATAGCACAGCCACGATAACGCCTATAACAACTACCGCCACAATGGCAAGGGTCTTTTTGCCTGCATTGGGATCATAGTGACGCTTTATCTCAGTGTCATCTTTTTTCTCCTTTTCCCACTCGGCATAAAGCTCTTTTTCCTCCTCCGTCCTGAAACGTTCAGGCTTTGTGGGCTTTTTGTATTTGTCGGCGGCGTGGGTCTTTAAGTTTGGGTCGCCATAGCCGCACTTGTCGCAGTGATCTCCCTCATAATAGTTTCCACATGATTTGCAAAGTTTTGACATTTTTGTACCTCGTGTCTGTGTTTGTAGATGTATGGTATGAGCATAAAAGCATATTGGGCGAACACTGTCCGCTCTACAGTTTTACTTCTGCTTGTAGTCTTTGAGGAAATCTCTCATTTCATTCATGGAGTATTCAAGATCCTCAAGCTTAGGAAGATAAACTATCCTGAAATGGTCAGGCTGTTCCCAGTGGAAGCCGCCGCCATGAACAAGAAGTATCTTCTTCTCACGGAGAAAATCAAGCACGAACTGCTCGTCATTTGTGATGTTGAAACGCTTTGCGTCTATCTTAGGGAAGATATAGAATGCCGCCTTAGGCTTTACAGCCGACAGACCGTCAATGCTGTTAAGTGCGTTGTAGATATACTCTCTCTGATCGTAGATACGTCCGCCCGGCAGGAGCAGATCGTCAGTTTTTGTGTAATCACCAAGAGCATATTTGATTATATACTGGCTCGGTACATTTGAACAAAGCCTCATGCTTGAAAGCATATTAAGACCCTCTATGTAGCCTTTTACTCTGCTCTTATCACCGCTAAGGGTCATCCAGCCTACACGGAAGCCTGCGATACGATGTGACTTTGAAAGTCCGTTAAGAGTGATGCAGAAAACGTCAGGGCAAAGTGAAGCGATAGAAGTATGCTCAACGCCGTCCATAAGAAGTCTGTCATATATCTCGTCTGAGAATATGATAAGCTCATGACGTCTTGCCATGTCTGCTATCTTTTCAAGTATTTCTTTTGGATATACCGCACCTGTCGGGTTGTTAGGGTTGATGATAACGATAGCCTTTGTCTTGTCTGTTATCTTCTTTTCCATGTCCTCAAGGTCAGGATACCATTCGGAGCTTTCATCACAAATATAGTGAACGGCAGTACCGCCTGCAAGAGTAACGGAAGCTGTCCACAGCGGATAGTCAGGGGCAGGAACAAGAACCTCGTCGCCGTTGTTGAGAAGACCCTGCATTACCATTGTGATAAGCTCGGAAACACCGTTTCCGGTGTAGATGTCGTTAAGACTTTCAACAGGTATGCCCTTAAAGTGTGCATAATCATAAATAGCCTGTCTTGCTTCTGTTATGCCCTTTGAGTCGGAATAGCCCTGAGCGTTTCTCAGATTGTCTGTCATTGCCTGTATTATCTCGTCAGGGGCATTGAATGCAAACGGAGCAGGGTTTCCGATATTGAGCTTGAATATCTTTTCTCCCTTTGCTATCATTTCATTTGCTTCGTCCATAACAGGACCTCTTATATCATAACACACGTTATCAAGCTTGCTTGATTTTGAAAAAGTTCTCATTTTATAAAGCTTCCTTTCGCTTTTTGGTTTTCTTTTTATCTTTACTCTTTGTAAGCTCAAAGCTTCTGAGGGTAAGATCTTCTATCTCCTCTGTTGGCACGTCGCTGTCGAGATACAATGTTATCCAGTGGACCTTGTTCATGTGATAAGCTTCCGTCACGCCCTTGTAGATATCCCTGTAAAACAGCACTTCTTCGGGTTTTAGCTTTAAGTTTACTATCCACCTGTCATTGTGGAGCATCAAAAGCCCGAACCACTTTTTCGTGTCCCAGTGGCGCAGTGCAGTGGACTGAAAGTCCTCGTTGAAAGGCTGGTCATATGTCGCACCTGCAATAGAACCGCAAAAGTCAAGATATTCTTCTTTTGTCATAAAATCACCGACCTTTGCAAAATAAAGAAGTGTACTCGTTTAAGGCAATACCGTCAGGTGGGCTTTGTGCGGTGTTGCCTTAATAGTATACCTTATTATAATAACACTGCTTTGACCCTCTGTCAAGAAGAAAGTCAAGAAAAAAGCTGTCCCGATCTCTCGGAACAGCTCTTTCCCTGAAGTAAAAGAATATGAAAAATATGAAGAAAGCTTTGTTATTTAGAAACCGTAGCCGTAATTATAGCCGCCAAGACCATTGCCATAGTTTCCATAGTAATCGTTGTAGTCGTCGTTGTTATTGTTATTATTATTGTTATTGTTGTTCTGGTCGTTGTCATTTGACTCAGAAGTGTCCTCTGTGGACTCGCCGAGAACAACGTCAACATTTATCATTTTCTTGTTTCTGTATATAGTAAGCTGAACAGTGTCACCGACTTTGCACTTGTTCTTTATCTCATTCAGCTCGCTGATGTTTGATATAACAGTTCCGTTTATGCCTATAACGATATCATTTTCCTGAATACCAGCCTTTTCAGAGCCGCTTCCCTTAGTAACGCTCTTTACAAGGAAGCCCTGTGGGATACCATAGTAAGATGAATATGCGCTTGTGATGTCTGTACCTGAAATTCCAAGGCTAGGTCTGCCTGTAACGTAACCGTTCTTCATAAGGTCCTCAACAATAGGGAGCGCCTCGTCGATAGGGATAGCAAACCCAAGTCCCTCGCCCACAGATGATGATACCTTTGCAGAGGTGATGCCTATTACCTGACCATATGCGTTGATGAGTGGTCCGCCTGAGTTACCGCTGTTGATAGAAGCGTCTGTCTGGATAAGATTCATTGTCCTGTCCTCAACAGTGAGCGTTCTGTCTGTTGCGGAGATTATACCTGCTGTTACAGAGTTTGCAAGTGAGAAGCCAAGTGGGTTGCCTATTACGATAGAAGCTTCACCTACCTGAAGATCTGCAGATGTGCCGAACTCAGCGGCTGTAAGTCCCTTTGCGTCTATCTTCAAAACTGCGATATCAGTCTGAGTGTCTTTGCCTACAAGGGTAGCTGTGTATGTGAGGTTGTCCTCATCGTCATCAGAGCTACTGTCAGAGCTTGATTTGCTGTCATCTGATTTGCTTGAAGTATCGTTGTAGCTGTCAGGAAGCACAACTGAAATAGACTGTGCACCGTCAACAACGTGTGCGTTGGTTACGATGTAGCCGTCCTCGCTCATTACGATACCTGAACCTGTTGCAGTGCCGTTTGAAAGGATACAGGAGATGCCTACAACAGAAGGTGAAACTTTCTCTACTATCTCAGGGATAGTCAGTGCGTCGGACGGAGTTGAGAGCTGCTGGATAGTTGGCAGATTTGAACGGTCAACAGTGCTTTTTGCACTGTTTGATGAGCTGTCGTCCTTTGAAACAACGGTGCCGCTGTTTGATGAGCCTACAGCGTTCTTTCCTGTAACAAGATTGTAGCCTACAATGGAAGTAGTTCCGATAGCTGCAACGCAAAGCACTGCAATAATGCCTGAAAGCACCTTCTTGCCCTTTGACTTTTTCTTATTAGGATTGTATGTGAACTCATTCACGCTGCCTGCCTGAGCCTGATATTGATTATATCCGTTTTGCTGTGTATAGCTATTCTCAAAATTGTTATTATTGTTATCATTTAAGTTGTTGTTTCTGTATTCATTCATGATGAAAACCTCCTGGTATGTCAGCGGCGTGAGCCGTGGTAGTCAATTTTAACCGCCCCTTGTGGGGCTTTCTTGTTTCGTTATCTAATATTATACTTGTCTATGTGAAAACTGTATGATAAATAGGACAATGTTTAATGTTTTTTACGGGAATATTACGTCATATTGCAGGCTTATTTCTTTCATATTTGGCTTTTTTTATAGGTTCAAATTGCACAAATGCCTTTTTGTATAGTTTTTTTTGCCTCCTTTTACATAATGTTAAGAACAGTTTTGCTTTTGCATATTTTAAATAAATATATCAAATGTTTTTTGTGCATATCGGTAGAAATTTTTCGGATTTTATTCTTCAAAATGTAAAATTATTATTAATTGAAAGCTAAAATCTTGACGGCTACAGAGTTTTCAACCTTTTTTGACAAGATTTATTGCGAAATGCACAAAAAATGATTTTATAGTTTGTTTAAGGTGACTAAATCCTCCGCAAGCCTCGTTTTTATGTTATCTTAAACGTTTAACATCCTTGACAAAATACAGAGAAATTGATATAATTAAGATTAGCTGAATGAACCCATTTTGGCATTTTACATAAAATTGTGGGCTGATTTGCATAATTTATTGCCCGAAATTTGAACATATTGTACAAGAAATACAATATGTTGTGGTCGTTGTGTGCTTCTGACACGATATGTGAATAATGCACAAATATTTTAACCTTTGTTTGAGTATATTACATAGGTCAAAATGACCAATACAGTGGATGAGATGAGGGCGAAGATCCTGTTTGATGTGATAAAGGAGCCATGCGGCATGGACACTATACTTTCAACTGAAGATCTGTGCCGTGATTTTAAGATCGGCGACGGAAGCGTTGTGAATGCGCTGAAAAATATCAACATCGAAATAGAAAAGGGCAAGCTGACGATCCTTAGAGGACGTTCAGGAAGCGGTAAGACTACTCTTATCAATATTCTTGGAGCGCTTGACAAGCCAACAAAGGGCAAGGTCATGTTTGGTGGACGGGATATTACAAGGCTTTCTGAAAGAGCCAGAGATGATATACGACGGTATAAAATGGCGTTCGTGTTCCAATCTGTGGCACTCATGTCGGGAATGACCGCTTATGAAAACGTTGACTTTGGTCTAAGACTTGCGAAATATCCATATGAAGAAAGGGATAAGCGCACAAGGGAATGTCTGCGAAGCGTGGGACTTGAAAAGCGAATGTTCCACCGACCGGGGGAAATGTCCGGCGGTGAACAGCAGCGTGTGGCTATAGCAAGAGCTATCGCACATAAGCCTGACATAATTTTTGCGGACGAGCCTACTGCCGAGCTTGATACGGCAACTGCGCTCCATGTTGTAAAGCTTTTCAAAGAGCTGGTGGCGAGAGATGAGATGACTATCATAATGACCACTCACGACCCCAGCATGATAGATATAGCTGATAAGGTCTATACATTAGAGGACGGTGAGATAGTTGAGTGATGAACTTGATACTATTGTAGCTGCCGACAATGATAAATATATGATACGGTGTGAAAATCTGGTGAAGATCTACAAAACTTCTGATGTTGAGGTGGTGGCGCTCCAAGGACTTGACCTGGATGTCGAGCGTGGAGAACTTATGGCAATCGTCGGAAACTCAGGAAGTGGTAAATCGACGCTGCTCAATATGCTTGGAGGACTTGATAAGCCTTCGGCGGGAAACCTTTATGTGGACGGTAAGGATCTTCTGAAGTTTACTGATAAGGATTATATGGAGTATAAAAGGAACACCGTAGGCTTTGTGTGGCAGAATAATGCAAGAAATCTTGTGCCGTATCTTACGGCTGTGCAGAATGTTGAGCTTCCTATGCTGCTCAACGGCGAGCATAAAAGACGGCAGAAAGCACTGGAGCTGCTTGACAGAGTGGGACTGCTGAAAAGAAAAAACAGCAGGCTCGACCAGATGTCGGGAGGCGAACAGCAAAGAGTTGCAATAGCTATTGCATTGGCAAACGATCCGAGATTACTGTTGGCTGATGAACCTACAGGCTCGGTGGATACAAAGACTTCCAATATGATACTTGATATATTCAAGGAGCTTAATAAAGATGAGAAGATCACTATAGTGATCGTTACCCATGACCTTAAGCTTGCCGATCATATCGACAGAGTGGTGGCTATCAGAGATGGAAGAACAAGCTCTGAGATCGTGAGAAAGCGTTCTTATGTGGAGGAGCTTAATGAAATGGGAGATATCGTGCTGGTTGAGAACAGCGAGGAAACGGCTCATGAAGAGCTTATCGTCCTCGACAGATCCGGACGGCTGCAGCTCCCGAAGGACTTTATGGACGCTCTTGAGATAAAAGGCGGCGATAAGGTCAAGGTCGAACTTGATGAGAACGGCGAAAAGCTCGTGCTGTTCAGATCGGGGGGGACGTAAGTTTTATTTTCTTTATTTCCCGTGGGGGATCACATAATGAAGAGGTTCTATACTATTTATATTAGAATGTAATTAAGTAGGCTTGATTCTCGCAAAACCAAAAGCAATTTATTTAGAAAGGTGGATTCATAGTGAAAGACACAATGTTTAGGCGTGTTATTGCTTCCGCATTGGCACTTGCTCTGTGTGCAAGCGCATCAGTTCCAGCATTTGCAGACAGTGAAGCGGCGGACGACAGCACTCTAGGCACGCAGGCAACTGCTGATGATTCTGCAACAGGCGACGGAAGCTCCGCTGCCACGACGGGTACCGATTCGATCCGTCAGACTTCTTATACTAACTATGTAAAGAAGTATGCCGACGCTGCAAGACCTGACCAGACAGTCGAGGTCTTGGGAAAGGATTACGATCCTGCTTCAGTAACAGACGCTCAGATCACTGTAACTACAGTAGATGGAGAGAATGATGTTATGCAGTGGGCAAATCAGGAGGGTTCAGTTTCTTGGACGGTGAACATTCCTGAAACAGGCGTCTACAATATCAAGATGATATATGAGGCACTTGAAAGCAACACAAACGACGTTGAGTTTTCGTTGCTTATCGACGGCGAAAGCCCATATGCAACAGCGTCAAGAATCACGCTTAGCAAGAGATGGATCAACGAATCTGAGATCAAACAGGATTCAAGACAGAACGATATCCGTCCTGGACAGATATCGACTCCATGCTGGCAGGAAACTCCTCTGGAGGACATCGACGGACTTTTTAACGAGCCGCTGGAGTTCTATATGGAGGCAGGCGAACATACGATAACATTTGAATCTGAAAAGGCTGAGTTTGCTGTCAAGAGCTTTACTTTCTATCAGTATGAAGCGCCTGCTGCTTACACAGCACCATCAGACAGCGATCTGACACAGGCTCAGGGACAGAAGATCACTCTTGAGGGTGAAACTGCTGCCTACAAGTCATCAAGAACTCTTTATCCTACATCAGATAAGAGCTCTTATCTCACATCGAGCGCAAACGGCTCAAGCCCTACTAAAACAAGATATAATACTATCGGTTCAGGAAGCTGGACGCAGTCAACTCAGACAGTAACATGGGAGTTCAATGTTGACAAGGCTGGCTACTATAAGATAGGTATAAGAGGCAGACAGGATCAGATGAGAGGTATGTACTCCAACAGACGTCTTTATGTCAATGGCGAAGTACCTTGCCTTGAAGCTAATCAGATAAAGTTCTACTACGATACAGACTGGAGCATCACAACGCCAAAGTCTGAAAATGGCGACGATCTTTATTTCTACCTCCAGGCAGGCACAAACACTATTTCTCTGGAAGCAGTTCCTGGTGAGATCGGTGAGATCATGGGCGATCTGGACGAGCTTGTTTATAACATAAACAGCTACTATAGACAGATCAGACAGATCACAGGTCCTGATCCTGATGAATACAACAACTACATGATCGATACAGCCATTCCTTCTATCGTTCCTGATTTCAAGGAATATGCTAAGACATTGAGAGATAAGAAGGCTGAGATCGAGAAGCTTTCAGGTTCAGGCGGAACTGAGGCTGAAACTCTTGAGAAAATGGCTATCGTTCTTGATAAGTGTATAAAGAAGCCTGACCTTATCCCTGAGATGATGTCACAGATCAAGGATAACATCACATCGGTTTCTTCTTTCGTAAACCAGTATCGTGAGCAGCCTCTTGAGGTCGATATGATCGAGGTAGCTACTTCCGATCAGGATTTCACTTCATGTGACAAGTCATTCTTTGGCTCACTTGGCTTCGGCTTCAAGGGCTTTATCGGTTCATTCTTTGAGGACTACAACGCACTGTCCGATGAGGACGAAAGCGCTATGGAGTGCTGGGTAATGCTCGGTCGTGATAACGCTGAGGCTCTCCAGCAGCTCATTTCAAGTGAATACAATCCAACAGCTAAAACAAAGATCAATCTTAAGCTCGTTCAGGGTGGTATCGTTGAGGCTACATTTGCAGGCAAGGGTCCTGACCTCGCTCTCTTCATGGGCGGCGACTTCCCTATCCAGCTTGCAGCCCGTGGCGTTCTTACAGATCTCACCACATTCAGCGACTTTGACGAGGTAAAGACACGTTTTGCAGACGACGCTACTGTTCTTTATCAGTACAACGGCGGTACATACGGTCTTCCATGTGACCAGACCTTCCCAATGCTGTTCTATCGTTCTGATATCCTCAGCGAGTACGATATCGACCCAGCAACAGATCTTAACACTTGGGACGGACTTCTTAACTGCCTGCCAACACTTCAGAGAAACTACCTTGAAGTTGGTCTTATCCTCCCTGTAATGACAAGCACAGGCGGAACAACTCAGGTATCTGCTATCACAGAGCCTGGTAACACATTCGCTATGCTTCTTCTCCAGCAGGGTCTTAACTACTACAACGAAGAGCAGACAAAGACAACATTCGATACTCAGGAGGCTGTAAACGCTTTCGATACTTGGACAAAGTTCTATACAACATACAGCTTCCAGCAGACATATGACGCATTCACACGTTTCAGAACAGGTGATATGCCAGTAGTTATCCAGAACTACACATTCTATAACCAGCTTTCTGTAGCCGCTCCTGAGATCAAGGGCTGCTGGGGATTCCAGCCAGTTCCTGGTACTGTTCAGGAAGACGGAACTATCAACCACGCAGCAAACTCCAATGGTTCAGGTGCTATTATCTTCACAAAGGCAGCAGATCAGGAGGGCGCTTGGGACTTCATCAAGTGGTTCACCTCAACTGACGCTCAGGTCAAGTACGGTAACAACATCGAGTCTATCCTTGGTACAATGGGTAGATATGCAACAGCTAACGAAGAAGCTCTTCAGCAGTTGTCTTGGACAACTTCAGAAGTAAATCTTCTTCTTGACCAGCTTAATTCACAGGTAGAGATCCCGATCATTCCTGCATCTTACGGTGTAACAAGAAACGTTATGAACGCATTCAGAGCTGTAGTTAATGACTACGACAACGCTCGTGATACACTGTTCTGGTACAATAAGGATATCAATGACGAGATCACTCGTAAGCTTGAAGATCTTGGTCTGTACGACAATTAATGAAAGGGGAGTAACTAATGGCCAAAACCAATCCTGAAGCGCCTATGATAAAACAGGGCAAGTGGAAGTACACATGGCACATGATGAAAACCAACAAGGCTTGCTATGCAATGCTCCTGCCTTTCATGTCTTTGTTCATTATCTTCACGGTAGTGCCTGTCGTAATGTCGCTGCCAATGGGCTTTACAAACTTTAACATGATCGAAACTCCTAAGTTCGTAGGACTTTCAAATTTCTATACGCTGTTCCTTAACGACGACGTATTCCTTATCGCAGTAAGAAACACTCTTATCTTTGCGATATTCACAGGACCGTTCTCTTATATCCTCAGCTTTATCATTGCTTGGCTGATAAACGAGATGAACGCATTCCTCAAAACCTTCTTCACATTCGTGTTCTATGCACCTTCTATGACAACTTCCGTATATGTTACCTGGCAGCTTATCCTGTCAGGTGACTCCTACGGTTACCTGAACGCTGTGCTTATCGATCTGGGTATCCTGAACGAACCTGCACAGTGGCTCACAGATACAAACTATATCCTTACAGTTGTTATCATCGTTCAGCTTTGGATGTCAATGGGTGCAGGCTTCCTTGCTATCCGTGCAGGCTTCCAGAACATTGATAAGTCAATGTACGAAGCAGGTGCTATCGAGGGTATCAAGAACAGATGGCAGGAGCTTTTCTACATCACTATCCCTTCAATGGGACCACAGCTTCTGTTCGCTGCCGTTATCCAGATCTCAGCATCATTCACAGTCGGTGTTGTTGGTCAGAACCTCGTAGGTCTGCCTTCAACAGACTATGCAGCTCACACGATCATGAACCACGCAACAGACTATGGTAACATTCGTTACGAAATGGGTTATGCGTCAGCAATATGTTTCGTATTGTTCGCTGCAATGCTCCTTGCCAATAAGGGTATCAACTGGCTCTTAGGCAAGTATCTTGACTAAAGGAGGGGAGTATATAAAATGGCTAGAAAAAGAAAAAAGCAGCAGTCTATTGAAAAGCTGAAGGTCAAAGAGAAAAAGGCGAGAGTCAATGGTTCTCTTGGCGGAGATATAGTTATTTTCGTATTCCTCTGTCTCCTTGGTGCATTCATGGTGTTCCCGCTGTATTACTCAGTTATCCAGTCTATGAAGCCTGTTGAGGAGCTGTTCGTGTTCCCTCCAAAGCTTTATGTACTGAATCCGACTACCAACAACTTCTCAGATATGTTCAAGGTAGCCGCAAGCTCATGGCAGGTACCGCTGTCAAGATATATCTTCAACAGCTTCTTTATTACAATAGTAATTTGTATCTGCAACCTTTTCGTTTGCTGCTGTGCAGCATTCGTTCTTGCAAAGTGTAAATTTCCAGGAAACAAGGTCATTAACCAGATCATCGTTATTGCCCTCCTGTTCTCCTCAAATGCAACATGGATCATGCAGTTCCTCGTAATGGCTAAGCTCCATATGATCGATACATACTGGGCATTGATCCTCCCAAGCATTTCAACATCAATGGGTCTTTACCTCATGCGTCAGAGCATGACAACCATCCACGACTCCATGGTGGAAGCGGCTAAGGTGGACGGCGCAGGTCTGTTCAGGATCTGTTGGCAGATCGTCGTTCCAAACTCAAAGCCAGCTTTGATGACACTTATCATCTTCGCTTTCCAGGGAGCATGGAACATTCAGGGCGGAGCACTTATCTACTCCGAGCAGCTCAAAACACTACCTACAGTTGTACAGCAGATCACAGCAGCAGGTCTTGCTCGTCAGGGCGTTACATTTGCCGCAGCAGTTGTACTTCTGATACCACCACTGATCGTATTCCTTGTAGCTCAGGGCAACGTCATGGAAACAATGGCTAACTCAGGTATGAAGGATTAATTTGAACTTAGATTATAGAAAAGGAAAAAAGGTGATAAGTAGTGTCGAGAAATAAAATCTCTCTAAAACGAATGATCTCTGCGGCACTTGCAGCAGGTCTGGCGCTGACCATGACCGTGACTGCTTTCGCAGATGAGCCTTATACAGCCTATAACTACGACTATTGGGACGATGCGATCCCATCGCAGAGTGCCTACCGTGTAGAAAAGACTGTAACAGGTGCAGATATGGGTCTTGACAGGCTTTCAGATCCGAGCGACCCGCTTTATATAAGCGATGACGCTCCTGCAAAGCTCTCAGATGCAAAAGACCTCTTTTACGATCAGGACAACGATACTTTCTGGGTGTGCGATTCAGGCAACAACAGAATACTCCGTCTTGATACTGATCTTAAGGTAACAGGCTGTTATACCGGATTCACAGGCTCTACAGAAATATCTGTAGGCGAGGACGGAAGATCGACCTTCCTTAATCCTAACGGCATATATGTCAAAAAGAGCATCTTTGATGATAAGCTTTATGTTTACATCGCAGATACAGACAATTCAAGGGCTGTTAAGTGTACTGTTGAGTCAGGCACAGAAATGACTCTGGTGCAGGAATACACAAAGCCTGACACAAAGCTTTATGATTCCGAAACATTCAACCCTTCAAAGATACTTGCAGATAAGGCAGAGAATATCTACGTTGTTTGTAAGTCAGTAAACACAGGTTCTGTTCAGTTCAATAAGGACGGCGAGTTCCAGGGCTTCTACGGTGCGAACCGAGTTGAGGTAACAGCTGCCGTTATCGCTCAGAAGCTGTGGAGAAAGATCGCTTCAAACGAGCAGATCTCAGCAATGACAAGAAACGTTCCAGTCGAGTATGCAAACTTCGATATCGACGCAGACGGATTTATCTACACTGTTACTGAGGCTGCAAATACTACGACCGACGCTGTTAAGAAGCTTAACCCAGCAGGTTATAACATCTGGGATAACGCAGTCGGCGATGAGTATTCATTTGGTGACGTTGCTTCAGAGTATGATTCAACAACAAATAAAACTTATAAGTGCAGACTTACAGATATCTGCGTTTCTGACAACGGAACAATAAATGTTCTTGACTATGAGAACGGTAGAGTGTTCCAGTATGATAAGCTCTGTAATCTTCTTTGCATCTTTGGTACAAAGAACTCCACTTCTGATCAGGCAGGAAGCTTCCTTGGACCAAACGCTATCGAAGCAAGAGGCAACGAGGTCTATATCCTTGACGGAACAAAGAACGATATCACAGTTTATACTGAAACAACTTTCGGTAATGTCGTTCACAGAGCAGTTCTCCTCTATGACGAGGGTAGATATTCAGACGCAAGAGCTGACTGGGAAGAAGTTATAAAGAGAGACGGCGGCTATGCAATGGCTTATGTCGGACTTGGTAAGGCTTGCCTTAACGACGGCGAGTATATGAAGGCTCTGGATTACTTCAAAACAGCTTACGATCAGGACGACTACGATAAGGCGTTCAAGTATGCAAGAGAAGAATGGCTTAGAGATAACTTCACAGTGATAATGATAGTTATTATCGTTTTGATCGCCCTTCTCATTGTAAAAGCAGTTCTTAAGAAAAAGGGCATAAAGCTCATCAAGCGCAAAAAGAAGGAGGGAAACTGATATGTATGAATTTACTCCGGTAGGTTGGCTCAAGCATTGTGTTTTCCACCCTGTTGAGGGCTTTGAGGACCTGAGATGGAAGAAACAAGGCTCAATGAAAATATCGATGCTCATAGTTCTCTTCCTCTTTATTGCAATGGTCGTTGACAGACAGCTCACAGGCTTCCAGTTCAATGACAGCTACGTTAAAGTATTCAACGTTGTTCCGCTTATCGTTCAGTCTGTAGTTTACTTCTTCACTTGGGTACTCGGCAACTGGGCAATATGCACACTTCTCGACGGTGAAGGTACACTTAAAAAGATCTGCATCTATTCTGCATATTCTCTTGTTCCTTACATCGTTTGCACATTTATCGCAGTGATCTTCTCAAACGTTCTGGTACAGGACGAGTCGATCTGGATCACAGCAATCCAGTATCTTGGCATCGGCTGGTCTGTTATCCTTATGGTGCAGGCAATGAGAGCCGTTCACCAGTATTCATTCGGAAAAACACTTGCTTCAATTATTGGTACGATCATCGCAATGCTTCTTATATTGTTCCTTGCGATACTTCTCCTTTCATTGTTCCAGCAGGTATATGTATTCGGGTACTCAGTTTATACTGAGATCATGTACAGGATCAGAGGCTAAAACAGAAACGGTGGTGTAAATAATAAATGCATAACAAAAGTTACAAGAAAGCAGTTGTCTTTGCTATCTGCCTTACAATGCTGATGCCTCTGGGGTCAATGGTGGTTTCTTCCACTGACGAGAGTTCAAGCCAGGCTGATTCAAGCGCCGCAGTAAAGGATACTGACAGCAGTGTCGATTCAGCGGCTGATGATACAAGCTCAGCTGACGCTTCCGACGCAGCAGCTACTGCCGACGAAAGCAGCGATAAAGCTGCTGAAGACTCGGCAGCCGATGAGAAAACAACTACTACAGCAAGCAAGGACGACGAGGTTCAGCCTATAACTGACGAAGAAGCTCTTGCAATGTGCGAAAAGATAACAGAGAACGACAAGATAGCTCTTTATCTTGACGAAGAAAACGAAAGACTTTGTCTTTATGTAAAGGCTTCAGGTAAGTATTGGTGGACTTCGCCTATAAATGTTCAGGCTGACCAGACAATTATCGACACAGTTAAGGGCACAGCAATGAAAAATGCCCAGAGAAAGCAGATCGCTGCAAGTGCCGCTATCAGAGTCGGTGACCTTAGACAGGAAAAGAGAACAGAGTCCCCTGCTCCGGTTTACTCCAACAAGGCAAAAGTAAAATGGCAGAAAAATTCAGACGGCGTTGTTGCTACATATAACTACGTTTCTGATGGTGTGAAGCTCAAGATACACTATGTTCTTGAGGACGATAACCTCTATGTTTACTGCGATTCAGATGAGATCGAGGAGAAAAACACTTCTCAGGTAGACGGAAAGGTGCTTACAAAGATCGAGTTCTGCCCTAACTTCGGCGCTGCTGATTCAACTGCGACAGGCTATATGATAGTTCCTGACGGAAGCGGTGCTGTAATAAACTACAACAACGGCAAGACCGAGTACGCTGACTATAATCAGCAGGTATTCGGCAGAGATTATACAGCCGTTCCAATAACAGCTCCAAGAACCACTCAGCAGGCTTATATGCCGGTCCTTGCAACAGTAAGCGGTTCATCTGGACTTGTTTGCGTTGCTTCTGACGGTGAGTCAAACGTTTATGCTCACGCTCAGGTATGCGGACAGGAAAAGCAGGCTTACAACACTTGTTACTTCGAGTTTGAAACAAGAAGCTCAGACTCATTCTTCATGAGCGGTGATAACTCAAACAAGATCACAGTGTTCGAGAAAAACGGAATAAAGACCGAGAGATTTGGAGTTCGTTATTATCCTGTTGATTCAGACAACGGCGAGGATCTTAACTACGCTGACTGCGCTGAGGTCTACAGAAACTACCTTATCAATAATAAGGGTCTTACAGCTAAGGCTCAGGCAAATAAGAGCGATCTTTACGTTGACCTTTATGGCGGCGTTATGAAGGATACTTCTATTCTCGGTATCCCATTCAATCTTAAAACAGAGATCACTGGCTTCGATCAGGCTTCCGACATACTTGATATCCTCAAGGACGGCGGAGTTGACAACATAACTGTCAACTATAACGACTGGACAAATGACTCTATCAAGAACAAGATATCCACAGAGGTATCTCCGTCCGGCAAGCTTGGTGGTTCAAGCGCATTCGATAAGCTTATCTCAAAGGACGATAATATGAAGATCGTTCCTTCAATGAACAACTTCAAGATGGACAGTGGTTCATGGGGATATATGACTCTTACAAGCACAGCTATCAGAGTTTCAAATGCTTATTCAAGACAGTCATCATACAGCCCAGCCTTCGGTGTTGCAGAAAAGGGAGTTTCACCTGCTCTGCTCACACCAAACAAGTACTCGAATGTGTTCACAGAAATGCTCGAGAGCTATACTGATGAAAAGCTCACTTCTATCGGCTTCGGTGATTATTCAACAAAGCTTGTTTCTGACTATTCAAAGAAGGATCCTTCAAGCAGAAGCAAGACCATGAATACTATCGTTGACGGCTATAAGAGTGCGAGCGAGAAGATCAGTACAGTATTCGCAGACGGTGCGAACTCTTACGTTCTCCCATATGTAACAAACGTTTCAAACGTTCCTGTTTACTCCAGTGGATTCAACGTAACAGATTTCGATATCCCGTTCTATCAGATGGTCATTCACGGATATGTTGACTACGCTTCAACACCTATCAATAAGAGCTCAAATTCAGATGAAACATTCCTGCTTTCACTGGCTTCAGGCTCACAGATACACTATGATATGACATACGCTGACGCTGATACGCTTCAGGATACAGAATATGACGACTTGTATTATTCAAACTATGCAGGCTGGACAGATCTTGCGGCTAATCAGTACAAAAAGGTAAGCAGCATACTTTCAGGCGTTTCAGATTATACGATCACAAAGTATGAGCTGAGCGATGACAAGAACGTTCTTACCACAACTTATTCAAAGGACGGAGCTTCAGACGTTGTTATCAGTGTTGATAAGAAGAACGCAACAGCTACCGTAGGCACAGAGGTCTATGACCTTGCAGATTGTATAGAAGGAGGTTTGACAGAATAATGAGCGAAGAGATCAAAAACACTCCTGAAGAGATCGAGGCTGTTAAGGCTGAGGATCTTGAAGATACAGTCGAAAAGGAAAATGACGCTGAGGCTGTTACAGAAGATATTTCAACAGAGGAGATAGTCACAGAAGAGCCTGCCGCTGAGGCAGTCGCTCCTGCACCTGTGATGAAGGAAAAGAAGCACAGACTTTCTTATGAAAAAAGAAAAGGACTTTACGGCTACGGATTTATAGCGATCTGGGCGCTGGGTACTATCTACTTCTTTATCCTGCCTCTTATAGAATCTCTCATTTACTCATTCAACAAAACTGAGGTAACTCAGGGCGGAATGAAAATGACCTTTATCGGTTGGAAAAACTATGTAAACGCTTTCCGTAAGGATCAGGATTATTCCAAGGCTCTGGTAGCAATGATCGAGAATACGGTTTTGAGAACTCCTCTTATCCTCATATTCTCTATCTTTATCGCAGTTATCCTTAATCAGAAATTCAAGGGAAGAACATTCGCAAGATCAGTATTCTTCCTCCCTGTTATCATCGCTACAGGTCCTGTTATCGACATCATCAACGGTAACATGAGCACAGGCGGATACGCAGGCGGATCTGAGCAGTTCAGCTCAATGTTCGAGGCTGACCTCGTTGACCAGTTGCTGAACTTCCTCGGTATCTACAACATCAGTGATAAGCTCACTGAGATAATAAACTCGCTGACCACCGACATCCTGAACCTTGTATGGAACTCAGGTATCCAGATACTTCTGGTGCTTTCAGCACTTCAGGGTATCCCGCTCTCAGCTAAGGAAGCAGCCCAGATCGAGGGTGCAACTTCATGGGAGTTCTTCTGGAAAGTCACAATTCCTTATATCAGCCCAATGATACTTTCAAGCGTGGTTTATACAATCGTTGACTCATTCGTCGATCCACAGAACGAAGTTATGACGATCGTTCTTAACAAGGCAAGCAACTGGGAGCATGGCTACTCAGCGGCAATGGCTTGGGCATACTTCCTTATCGTAGCAGTATTCCTTGCACTTGTCGTAGCACTTGTTAATAAGTTCGTTTACTATGAAGTAGAATAAGGGGGGATTTAAGTGGCAACTAAAAAAGAAGAAAAAGAGTTCGAAAAAGAACGAAAGGCTGCTATTAAAGCCCGTTATAAGAAGATGAAAGAGGATGGTCTTGAGAAATATCTCACCCCTGAGCAGATCAGCTATAACAGAAGAAGAAGAGCGATCGGAATGGTTTGGCCGTTCTTCAGATTCCTCATCCTGTTTGGTCTGTGCTTCGTAATCCTCTATCCACTGATATTCATGTTTTCAACTGCGTTCAGACCAAATGAGCAGATGAACGACCCGTCAGTAGTTTGGATCCCTAAGAGCTTCACACTTGATAACATCAAGGACGTTTGGGGAGTAATGAAGTTTGAAGATACTGTTGTAAACACAGTTATCCTTAACCTCGTGGCCTCTGTCCTTCAGGTTATCACCTGCTCTATCACAGGTTACGGCTTCGCTAGATTTAAGTTCAAAGGTAAGGGAATCCTGTTCGGTATCGTTGTTCTTATGATCATCGTACCTCCACAGATCACAACTATCCCACTTTACCTCCAGTATGCTTACTTCAAGCCAGAGTGGCTCGCTAAGGTATTCACGCTTGGTAAATCAACATCGCTTATCAACAGCGGTTGGACAATGTATCTTCCTGCATTGTTTGCAAACGGACTCCGTGCAGGTCTGTTTATCTTCATCTTCCGTCAGTTCTTCAGAGGACTTCCTAAGGAGCTTGAAGATGCTGCATACCTCGACGGCTGCAGCCCACTGAAAACATTCCTTGTTATCATGTGTCCTAACGCAAAGTCTTCGTTCCTG
Organism: Ruminococcus sp. CAG:57; assembly: GCF_000435935.1. Classification (NCBI taxonomy): domain Bacteria; kingdom Bacillati; phylum Bacillota; class Clostridia; order Eubacteriales; family Oscillospiraceae; genus Ruminococcus; species Ruminococcus sp. CAG:57. The sequence goes on from NZ_FR890710.1 coordinate 125,112, forward strand.
ACAGTATTCCTGTTCTCTATCGTTTGGTACTGGAACGACTACTATGTATCATCATCATTCTTCACACAGAACGACACTGTTGCTCTTATGCTGAAGAACCTGAATACAAACCTGACTCAGCAGCTCTTCGACGGTCAGGCGGTATCTGTAAGACAGATAATCGTATGGCTTGAAGCAGGTTGTCTGCTTTCTATCACACCTATCCTTGTTATGTATGTATTTCTCCAGAGATACTTTATCGAGGGTGTTGAAAGATCAGGTCTTGCAAACTAATTTGCAAATAAGCTTATCAAAAGTCCTGCACTTCGGTGCGGGACTTTTTTTTGCGTGAAGCCCTTTTTATGTTCATATATTTAAGGCTTATTAAATTTGTACATATATAAAGCAACGCAATTGTGCATATTGCTTTGAAATGTCAGGTTAATTTAGTACAATCGTGTATAGAAAAAACATCTTTTTTTTGATATAATTACTTTGGGTATTATTGCCCATGGTAAGTTGTTTATAAAAATATTCAGTTAGGAGTCTGAACATGAATATAAAAGTTGATTTAAAAAAGCTTTTTGCTGCCGCAGTATCAGCGATAATGTGCCTCTCCGCAGGGGGTTGCTATCTGCTTCCTGACGAGGAGGAAGTCCTTGATGCGCCGACCGTGAAGGCAAGCGATGTTACATATTCCACAGTGACGGCAAAGAAAAAAGACCTTGAAAAGAAGATAGTCGCCACAGGCACTGTCACAGCGGAAAATCAGTATACTCTTTCTTATGAAAAGCAGAGCGGTACAGTGTCAAAATTTTATGTAAAAGCAGGCGATAAGGTCAAAAAGGGTGATGTTATCTGTGACCTTGATACATATGATCTTGACTATCAGATAGAAGAAAAACAGCTTTATCTCGAAAAAGCAAAGCTTAATGTTGATATAATTTATGAGGGCGGCGGCTCCCAGGCAGAGATAGACTCTGCTTATGTTGACGTTCAGCTTCTTGAAAAAGAGCTTGAAAAGCTTCAGGCTCAGAAGGAGGATTCAAGCCTGAAATCACCTATAGACGGCGTTGTTTCTTCACTCTCTGACGTAAGAGCAGGCGACAACGTAAATCCGGGTCAGACTATCGCAACTGTTATAGATACTTCGGCTCTTTATATCGCAATACAGCCTGACGACCTCACCCAGTATGATATCGACACAGAAGTGCAGATAAGGATAGGCGAGGATTATTATGACGGTGTTGTTTTTATGACCCCTAAAAAGCTTGCGGATTATCAGGAAGAGCAGAAAGAGGATCACAATAATGTTGACGATACAGGTATAGATTATCAGGCGGATACTATCTATGTTCGTTTCAAGGATACCGCCCCTGCGGAAACAGTGGGTCAGCTTGCAGATACGATACTTGTTCTCGACAGCGTTAAGGACGCTATCGTTATCTCAAATAATCTGATAAAAAAGGTTGACGGCACAAAGGTAGTTTATGTGCTGAAAAACGGTGAAAAAACTGCCGTTGAAGTGGAAACAGGACTTTCTACAGGCTCTCAGACCGAGATAAAATCGGGTCTTAAAGAGGGCGACGAAATTGTTATCAGATAGGTTTGAAAGGATAAGCTTATGTTCACCTTATTGTTCCGTAAAATGCGAAACACCAAATGGATGGTGCTTTGCCTGCTGATAGGCTTTGTTATGGCGTCTGCCATGATGAGCACTATCCCTATTTATATGAACGCTTCTCTGCAAAGAATGCTTGTAAAGGATCTTGAGTCGTTCCAGACAGAATATGAGATCTATCCAGGTGCGTATAATACCAGCTATGGATTGAAAATGGATATCTCAGGCAGTGAGCAGCAGAAAGCTGTTGAGAATTATAATAACAAAGTGGAGGCTAAGTTCAAGGAGCTTGGTCTGCCTGAAAAGCTTGATAAGAAGTATATAAGTGACGAGTATCTCTATGTGCGTTCACTTGCCGTTTCAGATGGCAATTCGCAGGCAAGATTCACTCTCGGCGGTATGACGGATATTTCCGACCATATCAGCATAAAGCAGGGCAGAATGTTCACTGCAGGCAAGCGTTCAGACGGCGTTTACGAGTGCGTTGCCACAGAAAAAGCCATGAAAAGCACAGAGCTTGCTATAAACACAGTATATGAGATAGCCGACGTGTTTGATGATAACAAGTCAATAAAAATAGAGATCGTGGGCGTTTTTGACGTTAAGGACGAAAATGACGCATATTGGGCAGAGGGTCTTGATTCTCAGTATACAGCCGTTGTCTTTACAGATTATGACACAATGCTCGGGGATTGCGTTGATACTGGCGTTGTGAATATCACAAAGGCTGTCCATAACTATGCGGTGGATTATGCTTCCATGAATATGACTGACCTTGCAAGCACAAATGAGACGATAGCAAAGCAAAAGACCTTTTTTGGTGATAATTCCATAGGCTTTTCGATGCCTGCCTCAGATATCCTCAAGGACTATGAGAGCCGTTCATCACAGCTCCAGCTTGTTTTGTGGCTTTTGCAGATACCTGTCATACTTATGATAATATTCTATCTCTTTATGGTGTCGCAGCTCAACGTTGAGCAGGAGCGTAACGAGATAGCGGTGTTCAAAAGCCGTGGAGCAAGCCGCTTGCAGATAATGGGCATTTATGCTCTGGAATCTCTCGTACTGGGCGTTCTGACCGTTATAATAGGACCATTCGCAGGCCTTGGACTTTGCAAGGTACTTGGTGCGTCAAACGGATTCTTGGAGTTTGTCAACAGGCGTTCGCTCCCTGTTCATATGACAATAGAAGCTGTCGTCTATGCGGCAATAGCCGTGGCAGTGTTCTTTGTCACAACTATGATACCGATCGTTCCTGCCACAAAAACAACTATTGTTGAGCATAAGCAGTCAAAAGCCAAAAAGAAAAAGCACGCTCTGTGGGAAAAGGTCTGCCTTGATTTTATCCTTGTGGGCGGTTCAGTTGGCTGGCTTTATTATTACAACAAAACTCAGGAAAAGCTTGTTGCAGAGGGTGTAACAGATACCACCGCAACAGTAAACCCTATAATGTTCGTGGCTTCCACTGCCTTTATACTTGGTCTTGGTCTGTTTCTTATAAGGATATATCCTTATATAATAAGGCTTCTCGCAAGAATAGGCAGAAGAGTGTGGTCGCCTGCACAGTATGTTTCACTGACTAATATCGGTCGCTCCTCAACGGGCAGGGAAAGATTTTTGATGCTGTTCCTTGTTCTTACTGTATCATTGGGCGTGTTCTTTGCCAATACCGCAAGAGCCTTGAACAGAAATGCCGAGGAAAGCGTTGCCTATGGGGTTGGCTGCGACGCTGTTCTTACAGAGCAGTGGTATAGCAGTAAAATAGAATCTGCACAGCAGACCACTCCTCAAAACGCATCTCAGGCAGCTCAATCAGGCACAAAGCAGACTTCCGAAGAAAGCGACGAAGAAGATACAGAAACTACCATACAGTATGTAGAGCCTGTTTTTGAGCGATTTGAAAAGCTCGCAGGAGTGGAAAATGTCACAAAGGTTTTCAGAAAAGACGACGTGACCATATCTTCAAACAAAATGAACGTTCCAAGACAGCAGACAAAGTCTGACGATGAGGAAAAGACCCGTGACGATTTCCTTGACCAAAGCGTTGACACAAGCTCAGGCAAAAGCTCAACAAGCAATGTCCAGCTTATGACCATAGTGCCAAGCGATTTCTCAAAGGTCTGCAAATTTGAGGACAGACTTCTGCCAGTTCAGTTAAATAACTACCTGAACGCCCTCGCAGAGTACACCCCGGGAGTTATCCTCTCTTCAAGCTTCAAGAGCTACGGTCTGGAGCTTGGTGATACTGTAGAGTGTAAGTGGGGCGGAAACGAGCCCTTTGAAGTGACCGTCCTTGCCTTTGTTGACTACTGGCCGGGACTAAGCCCTTATAAAGAGGCGAAAAACGGCGGTTATATGGACTTTGCCGTTATGAACTACGATTATGTGAACGTTCAGACAAGCATGGAGCCTTATGAGGTATGGTTCAAGCTCAAAGACGGAGCTTCCGTTCAGGAGTTTTATGACTCAATAGACAAAGCAGGCATTAAACCCCTCACCCTTGAATCTGCAAGCCAGCAGACCATAGAAAAGAAAAACGACCCTATGCTCCAGGGCATGAACGGCGCTCTCACTCTCGGCTTTATCATCATCATGGTGATGTGCATAATAGGTTTCCTTATCTATTGGATACTCTCCATAAAGAGCAGGACTTTGCAGTTTGGTATCCTAAGAGCAATGGGAATGAAGTTCAGAGAGATAATAATGATGATAGTCTATGAACAGCTTTTGGTGTCAGGCGTTGCAATATTCGCCGCTATCTTTATCGGTGGCATAACCAGCGACCTTTTCGTACCGCTGTTCCAGAGCATCTTCGACGCAAGCCAGTCAGTGCCGCCGTTTGCAGTGATACCTGAACGCAGCGACTATCTGAAGCTTTATGCAGTTATAGGAGTAATGCTGCTCACAGCCTTTGTGGTGCTTGGCAGACTTATAAAGAAGATAAAGATAAGTCAGGCGTTAAAGCTTGGTGAGGATTGATAGGAGGAAATTTTATGACAGCTTATGAAAAGCTTACAAAATGTTATGAGTGCGTAAAAAGTAAAATAGACTTTGAGCCAAAGGTAGCCCTTGTGCTTGGCTCAGGTCTTGGCGATTATGCAAATTCCATAGACGTGAAATACACCCTCAGCTATAAGGATATAGAGGGCTTCCCTACATCAACGGTAGAGGGTCATAAGGGTCAGTTCGTTTTCGGATATGTTGGCGAAGTGCCTGTTGTTATAATGCAGGGCAGAGTGCATTATTATGAGGGCTATGCAATGGAGGACGTTGTGCTTCCTGCAAGACTTATGAGAATGTTGGGCGCAAAGGTGCTTTTCCTTACAAACGCATCAGGCGGAGTGAACGCAGGCTTCAAGGCAGGCGACTTCATGCTTATAACCGACCATATCTCAAGCTTTGTTCCTAATCCTCTTATTGGCAAGAACATCGACGAGCTTGGAACAAGATTTCCTGATATGAGTGAGATATATAACAAAAAGCTCAGGGATATCATCTCAGGTGCGGCAGAAGATTTTGACATAACCCTCCGTCATGGCGTTTATCTCCAGCTCACCGGACCGTCTTTCGAGTCCCCTGCGGAAATAAGAATGGCAAGAACTATCGGTGCTGACGCAGTGGGAATGTCAACAGCCTGCGAGGCTATCGCCGCAAATCATGCAGGCATGAAAGTCTGCGGAATATCCTGCGTTGCAAACCTTGCAGCAGGCATGACGGATAATCCTCTCACTCATGCTGAAGTTCAGGAGTGTGCAGACAAGGCTGCTCCCCTTTTCAAAAAGCTTATCACTGAAAGCATTATAAGAATAGGTAAACAGCTTTAAGGTTTTGTAACAGCTTTTTCAAAATAATATGTAACAAATGTGCGAAAAGGGCTGATGATGTGTACTTTTTTGCTAAACTTTGTGAAAAACTATTGACAAATCTAACGCTTTAGTTTAATATATTATTATGAAGTAAGTATCTTCAAAAAATATATCAAGAATATGGAGAGATAATCATATGGCAAAATTTTGTGGACAGTGCGGAGCTCAGCTTAATGACAATGCGACTTTCTGTACTCAGTGCGGTGCAACAATAGCACCTCAGCAGCCTGCACAGCAGACCGCTTCACCAATGGCAAATCTTCAGCAGGCAGCCAAGAATATCGACATGAACGCTATAAAGGACGCTGTTTCTGTTGAAAACATCAAAAATCTCAAAAACAAGCCTAATAAGCTCACTATCGCAGTTCTGGCGGTTCTGCTTGTGCTTGTTATTCTGGTAGTCGTTATCCTTTGCATGATATTCGGCGGCGGAAGCTGGAAAACTCCTATCAATAACGTTATGGACGTTCTCAATGACGGTGACGGTAAGGCTTATGAAGAGCTTATGCCTCCTTATTATAAAGATATGGCAGACGCTCTGGACGGTATCATTGAGATAAGCGACGAGGATTTTGACGAAGAGGCTGAAAAGCAGAGAGATAGACTTACAAAGAAATACGGCGATGACGCTGAGATAAGCTATGAGGTAGTTAAAAAGACTGAGGTAGACTCAGACGATATCGACAGCTATAACGAAGTTTCAGACGTTGCGTCAATACTCAGCAGCAAAAAGGCTAAGAAGTATAAGCTTACAAAGGCTTATAAGGTAAAGATCAAGTACACTATCGAAGGCGAAGACGCTGATAAGACCGACAAGACAACTGTTATTGTTGGAAAGATGGACGGCACATGGGTGCTTCTGGACGAGGGCGACCTTCCAATAAGCACAGGTTTCTAAGATATATAAACGATCAGTAACGGGCGGAGAATTTTCCGCCCGTTTTTGAAAATGCGGTGTTTGCACAATGAAAAAATTATCAGTGCTGTGTATGCTTTTGTGTGTGGCAATGCTCTTTTGCTCCTGCGGAGAGGAAGAAAGAGCGGTCCTGGGATATGAACAGCCCGTGGCGACACTTGTCACAGCGGCGCAGTATAGCGATACGCAGTCATATCTTTCCTGCTTTACCCCAGAAGCGGAGGCGGAGTATAAAAACAGCGACAGCTATAATGAAGCTCTTGCGGAAACGCTTCTCACAAGGGGCGAGGAAAAAACGGAGCTTTCTTATAAGCTCAGCAATAAAAAAGAGCTTGACAGCGACGGCTTGAAAGACCTTGAAAAAAGCTATAAGGAAAGCTATCACAAAAATGTGACTATTAAAAAAGCTGTTACAATGACAGCAAAGCTCACAGAGACTACAGACAGCGGCGAGCTGTCTGCCAGCCGTGAGATAACAGTGGTCAAAATAGAAAACAACTGGTATATTTTCGGAAAAGTTATCGAAAAATTTGATCTCAGCCAAAAGGGCTGAGGGGATCAATAATAATATGAAAAGAGGGTATTAATATGGAAAATTGTCCAAAATGCGGTCTGCCTGTTGCCGACGGTGCAAAGTTCTGCGCTGCCTGCGGAACAAGAATGCCGCAGAAGCTTATAAAGAGCAAGGTCTGCTCAGTGTGCGGAAATACACTTAATGCGGGTGCTAAGTTCTGCAACGTCTGCGGAACAGCCGTGCCGCAGGACGAAACGCCTGCCGACGAGTCTGTAGTGGACGAGAGAAATCCTGAAATGGAGTCTATCGAAGTGCCTGAGCTGCATTTTGACGATACTCCTGTGCAAAATCAGACTATCCCGCCAACGACTCCTGATATGCCGACTATGGACAGCGTTTATCTGCCAGGGCAAGAGCCTGCAAAGCCTGTTCAGCCTGCACAGCCGACAGCCGAGGAAGTTGCAATGGCTTCAAGAACTGTGGAAATACCTCAGACGCCAACAGTTGCTGAAACACCGAACGTTGCCCCACAGCCTCAGCAGCCTGAAAGAGTTCTTACACCAGAGGGCTATCAGCAGCCTACTCAGCCTGTGAACAATGCAATGCCACAGATGAATCAGGGTGGACAGCCTATCCAGCCAAATCAGATGAATCAAATGAACGGCGTTACACCTGGAAAGGGTGCAGGCGCACTTGTGCCGATAATACTTATCATTCTTATACTTGCTGTTATCTGCGTTGACGTTTTCTGGCTTTTCAGAGATCAGATATTCGGCAAAAAGGACGAAAGCTCAAATGGCTGTGCAGTGGTAACTCTCACGGACGAAACTGACTATCCTGCAAACGAAGCATTTTTCTTTGAAGAATAGAATATAATGTAAAAAGGGACGTTTCAAAGCGTCCCTTTTTTGTGTGTCAACACAGTATTTGCGTAAAAGATAAAGGCGACCCAAGGCCGCCCCTACATTTAATCTTTCATGCTCTCGATTATCTCGTTAGCTTTCTTGTAAATGACCGCAGGTTCTTCGCCTATCCTGAACTCGCCGTCCTCATAAAGCACCTTTCCTGCGCACATCGTGAGCTTTACATTTTGCTTTGAACCGCTGTAAACAAGGTTTTTGCCTATGTTGTTAAGAGGCTGCATATTAGGCTGAAAAAGGTCGATAACGATAAGGTCAGCCTGCTTGCCCTCTGCGATAATGTCGCAGTCAAAAAGCCCCATTGCCCTTGCAGAGCCTACAGTTGCCGCTTTCAGCACCGAGTCAGCAGGGCAGGCAGAAGCATCATCGCAAGCTATCTTCTGCAAGCCTGTCATAAGGAACATTTCTCTGAACATATCAAGACAGTTGTTGCTTGCAGGGCCGTCAGTACCTATAGCAATGTTTATTCCCATATCCTGCATTTTTACGATAGGCGCAATGCCGCTTGCAAGCTTTACGTTAGAGCCTGCACAGTGAACAGCCCATACGCCCTTGTTTTTGAATATCTCAAGATCCTTGTCGCTCATGTGAACGCAGTGGAAGCCTGCACCGCCAAAGTCGAAAATTCCGAAGCTGTCAAAAAGCTCAGTTGGCGTCATGCCATATTTCTCTATGCACTCTCTGACTTCTTTTGCAGTTTCCGAGTTGTGCATTGCAACAGGCGCTTTGTATTTTGCCGCAAGCTTGCCAACGCCTTCCATAAGCTCCTTTTCGCAGGTGTATTCTGCATGGAAGCCAAGCATAAAGCTTATAAGAGGGTCAACATTGTTGTATTTCAGATAGTTGTTTTCAAGCCTTTCAAGATTAGACTTGTCACCGCTTACCGCACCGCAAAGCACAGAGCGGAAGCCGCTTTCTATGCAGGCTTTTACATAATCGTCAAGCTCAAAGTACATATCAAATGCCGCCGTACAGCCTGTTGTGAGATATTCAAGTATAGCAAGCTTCGTGAGCCAGTAAACTTTCTCTCCGTCAAGCTTTGCTTCCATTGGAAAGATCTGCTTGAAAAGCCAGTCCTGCAAAGGCATATCGTCAGCATATGAACGCAGAAAAGTCATTGCCGAGTGAGTGTGCGCATTTTTGAATGACGGCATAAGGAGATTTCCCTTGAGGTCATATTCACGTTCAAAAACCTTTCCGTCAAGCTCCTCAGCCGTAGGCTTGCCAACGAAAACTATCTTTGAGCCTTCCGTCCAGACCTCTATATCCTGCGTTTCTATGCCGTTGGCAAGGGTCATTACCCTGCCGCCGAAAAATCTTATCATGGCTCTTTATCCTCCCTTACTCTATTTCAAGAACAGCCGTCTGCTCTCCATGGCGTGAGATAATTCTCGGCACTCTTGCAGATATTCCGCAAACTATCTCGTAGCCTATCGTTCCTGTCATTTTGCCGATATCGTCGGCGGTTATCTTTTCATTTCCCTGTGCGCCTATGAGGACAGCCTCGTCCCCAGCCTTTACGTCCTCTACCTCAGTTACATCACACATGAACTGATCCATACATATCCTGCCTGTGATAGGGCATTTCTTTCCGTTGATAAGCACATATCCTTTGTTTGAAAGCACCCTGGGATATCCGTCTGCATAGCCTGCCGTAACAGTTGCGAGCTTTACTTTGCCATTTGCAGTGTAAGTCCTGCCGTAGCTTACGTCAGTGCCATTGTCTATGTATTTTACCTGCGCAACAGCCGCCTTAAATTCCATAGCAGGCTTTGGCTCAAAAGGCAGAGCCTTTGCAGGGTCAGGATAAAGTCCGTAAAGTATTATTCCAAGCCTTGCAAGAGAGCTTCTCTCATTATAATAGTATACTCCGCCGGCTGAGTTGAGAAAATGCACTTTTTCAAGGTGAAGCCCCTCTGCTTCGCACTTGTCAGCAACGGCAAGTATCTTCTCCGTCTGTGCCTTTGTGTATTCCTCGTCCTGCTCTCTCAGGCTGTCAGCCACCGCATAGTGGGTGAAAATGCCCTCCAGCGCAATGTTTTCAAGCTTCGATATCTCTTTAAGCTCATCGTATATCTTGTCGGTTTCCCCGTGAAGACCTATCCTCGTCATGCCCGTGTCGATAGCGGCATGTATGCGTACCTTGCCGTCAGCGTTTTCTGAAAGTGCTTTAGCATATGAAAGCTCTGTGCAAGCCTGAATTATGTCAAGCCTTGTGAGCCACTTCGCATTCTCAGGAGGTGTGTAGCCTAAAATAAGTATCTCGCCCTTTATGCCCATATCCCTGAGCCTGTGGGCTTCGTGTATGTTCGATACCGCAAACCAGCGAATGTCCATCTCGTTTTCAAGAAACGGAACTACCCCGTTGTCAAAATGTCCGTAGCAGCTCGCCTTTACAACGCACATTATCTCTGTTTTTTCCCCTATGAGCCTGCGGTATTCTTTCAGATTGTATTCAATGCTGTCAAGATCTACCTCAGCCCATGCTCTCTTCAAAAAATCCATTTTATTTTTCTTCCCTTTCGGTTTTATAATTGTGCCTTTGCGCAAAATATTTGTCATTTTCTATTGAAAAAGATAAATCAATGTGTTATAATGTTCTTATCATGGGCATTGTGTCGCCAAATTTTTCAGGAGGCTTTGATGTGAGTAATATCGTCCTCGCAGAAGAATTTTTCTGCAACCGAGATACCTCTTGCTGCTTTACAGGTCATAGGGACAGGGATCTGCCTTTCGGCGGCGATGTCCATAAGCAGGGTATGAAAAATCTCCTGAGTATGCTCGTCCTTATGATAAAGGAAGCATATAGCGAAGGCTGCCGTACTTTTATATCAGGTATGTCAAAAGGTATCGACCTGCGCTGTGCTGAGATAGTCCACAGCCTTTCGGCTCAGCCCGAATATAAGGATATGAAGCTCGTGTGCGTTCTGCCCTATGCAGGTCAGCGTACAGAGATGAAAACACCCTTGGACAGCTATACATATTCGCTTATTCTGAACTCTTGCAGTGCGGTCGTGATAACAAGCCCCAAGTATGAAAACGGCTGTTATAAAAAGCGAAACAGCTTTATGGTTGAACATTCCTCTCGTCTGATCGGGGTCATAAAAGAGAAAGCCAAAGGCTCAGGCACTTTGCAGACCATAAACATGGCAAAGCGTGCAGGCCTTACGCTGAATATCATATGCCTTGACGATAATCCTGTTTTTTATATCGACTCAGACTCAGACAGCCGTCCTATTTAGTTTACACCTAAATTGCAAATTGTTCAATAGTTTTCGAGAATTTTTCCGAAAAAGTTTATATATGAAAATATGGCGGACAGTATGCCTGCCTGTATATATTTGAAAGTAAGGAGATCAATAACATGGCTCAGACGAAAGCTCACAAGAAAAAAAGAAGATCTCAGGCTCCTATCGCTCTGGTCTACTTCATAACGATGATAATATTCCTCTTTGTTATCGGCATGCTTGCACTGTATGCCCTCAGAGAGTTTGGTGTTATCGGCAATGATGACAGCGACAGCGACGCAGGCATAAAAAGCCCGGTTTATAATACCCTTTTTGCAAGAGTGAACAGCAAGGGCGTTCTTGCAGACGCAACAGTCATAAGAGTTGCACCGGACGCAAAGAAGATAATCATAATGCCTGTTTCAGCGTTCACAGTGAGCGGAAGCCAGACAATGCGTGAGATACACGAAGAGGGCGGCATGGTGAAGCTTGAAGCAGCCGTTGCAGACACTTTCGGTATCACTATAGACAATTACGTTTCTCTCACAAATGACGCATTCGAGAATGCGGCGGATATTGTGGGCGGAATTACATATACTCCTGATGAGGAGCTTTACTATCTCTCTCAGGATAATGACGAGAACGATATCGCTATCCCAAGCGGCGATCTGACTAACCTCAGCGGTCATCAGATAAGACTTATCTGTCAGTATCCTGTTTTCAAAGAGGGCAGGAACGGTAATATGAAGTTTCTTGGAACTGCGGTGACAATGCTTATAAACAACGCTTTCCAGCAGACGAATATCACTAAGGATAATCTTGATAACTTCTATAATATATTCACCGCAAACAGCGATACCGATTGGACAAGTGCACAGTATAAGGAAGAAAAGTCGTATCTCAAGGATATGCTGGATCAGAACCTTACTCCTGCAGAAGCTCTTGTGCCGGAGGGCGAGTGGACGGACGATTCTCACTTTAAGGTGTCTGATAAGTTCAAGGAGAGCGTTCAGACAATGCTCAAAGATACTGCACCGTCAGCAGCGGAGAAGTAAAAACGTAAAGGCTGAAATTTTAACAGGGGGCGATATAACGTGAAACTTCTGGTCATAATCCTTAATAAAACAGACGTGCTTGACTATTTGCTGGAGGGACTTTCAGCAGCAGGCATAAAGGGTGCGACTATAATCGAGTCGTCAGGTATGGCAATGACCCTTTCAAGACTTGACAGCAGCTTTCTCAGCGCCTCTATCCGAGGACTTTTCAGCGGTGAAGAGGATAACAGAACTATCCTCTCAGTAATAAAAAATAATCAGCTCGATACCGCACGAAAGATAGTTTATAATACTGTGGGCGATCTATCTCAGCCCAATACGGGAATAATGTTCACCGTTCCGCTGGATTTCGTCGAGGGAACAGTGAAGAAACCCGTGGATAAAGAAAAAGCAAAACCTAAGGATATCCCTGAGGAGAATGAAAAGAACGTCAGTTGACGAAATGTTTACAGACTATTAACATAATATTTAATTCTTTTCATTAAAAACTTTTGAATGTCCTTGCAAAAAACTGTTTTGTGTGGTATAATAATCACAATAGGCTTTTAATGAAAGACTGGAACTTGACTTCCGGTCTTTTGGTTTTGTATGGGGCTTTTTTTTCATGGCAAAGCCTAATGGCTTTGCTTTGGGAAGCATTAACGGAGGTGCTGTATGGAAGTAAAGAAAACTACGGTAGAAAAAGTAAGAGAGCTTGCACAGCCTATCGCAGACGAGCTTGGCTTTTTCCTTTGGGACGTAAGGTTTGAAAAGGAGGGAGCAACGTGGTACCTCAGGGTGCTTATCGACAAGGACGGCGGCATAGATATGGACGATTGCGAGGCTTTCACAAGACCGATGAACAAGGTGCTTGACGAGGCAGACCCTATAGCTCAGAGCTATGTGCTGGAGTGCGGAAGTCCCGGACTTGGCAGAGAGCTTAGAAGGCCCGAGCATTTTGAGGTCTGCATAGGCGACGTTATAAGAGTAAGGCTCATAAGACCTGACGAAAACGGTGAAAAAGAGTTCGTTGTGGGTCTTGTGGGATATGACAAGGATAAGATACTTTGTCAGAAGCTGGACGAGGATATGAACGGCGTGGAGAATGTAGAGTTTAAGCTTGCAGATTGTGCTTATGTAAAGCTCAATGATGACGCAGACCTGTTCTGAATGAAGAAATTTAATAAATATGGGCAAAGCCCGAATCAAGTGTGAAAGGATTGATCAGAAAATGAATAAGGAAATGACCAGCAAATTTTTTGAAGCTCTGACAGATTTGGAAAAGGAAAATAATATTGGCAGCGATATACTTATTGAGAAAATAAAATCAGGTATTGAAAAGGCTATCAAGAAGGATTATCCTTACTGCGAGAATATCAGAGTGGATATCGACCCTGTTACAGGAAAGCTCGATATAAGGATACTCAAGGAAGTTATGGACGTTATGTATGTTGACGACCCTGACAACGAGATCTTCCTTGACGAAGCAAAGGTCTATGACCCTAACATCAAGGTGGGCGATATGGTGGAGATACCTCTCGACCCTGCAAAGTTCGGCAGAGTTGCCGCTCAGAATGCAAAGCAGTCTATCAAGCACGATATCAAGGATTTTGAAAGAGCAAGACTTATCGAGCAGTATCACGATAAGGAGCATGAGTGCGTTTCTGCCACAGTCCAGAAGGTCGAGCCTGCTACTCAGAACGCTATACTTACTATCGACAAGAACGAAGTTTATCTTGTAAGAAACGAGCAGATACCAGGCGAAACACTCAAGGCAGGAGATATCATCAAGGTATATGTTGTGGGTATCGCAAATCCTGACAGAAAGCCTTCTATCAAGATATCAAGAACTCACAGAGAGCTTGTTAAAAGACTTTTTGAGCTTGAAGTTCCTGAGATAGCAGACGGCACTGTTGAAGTAAAGGCTATTTCAAGAGTTGCAGGTGCAAGAAGCAAGATAGCGGTTTATTCAAAGGACCCTAATGTTGACGCCGTTGGCGCTTGTATCGGTCCTAGAAAGTCAAGAATAACTTCTGTTGTGAACGAGCTTAAGGGCGAGAAGATAGACGTTATCAATTGGTGCGAAGACCCTGCACAGTTTATCGCAAAGGCTCTTGCTCCGGCTGAGGTAATAAACGTTGTTCTCAGCGAAGAGGAGGGCGTAAGAGAGTGCCGTGTTACTGTTCCTGACAACCAGCTCTCACTTGCTATCGGTAATAAGGGTCAGAACGCAAAGCTTGCCGCAGGTCTGACAGGCTATAAAATAGATATCGTATCCGAAAGCTCTGCAAAGGCTGAGGCTGCCGATGATGAAAACTAAGAAGATACCAATGAGAATGTGTCTTGGGTGCGGCGAAATGAAACCCAAGAGAGAGCTTATCAGAGTGGTGAAGTCAAAAGAGGGGGATATCTCCCTTGACCTCACAGGCAAAAAATCAGGCAGAGGCGCTTATATATGCAAAAGCGTCGAATGCTTTGAAAAAGCAAGAAAGGCAAGAAAGTTTGAAAGAAGCTTTTCCTGCATGATAAGCGAGGATATATATAACAGCATGGAGGGCGAGCTTAGGGAAAATGAATAATAAAATAGGGCTTGTTACAATGTGCAGAAAAGCAGGAAAGCTTGTAATGGGTATGGATATGGTGAAGGACGCCTGCAATACAGGCAAAGCCTGCGCAGTGTTTGCGGCAACGGATTTTTCACCTAAATCTCTTAAAGAGATAAAGTTCAACTGCTACAAAAACGGGATAAAGCTTTACAGTCTTGGCATGACAATGGACGATATCCATTTTGGTCTTGGCAAAAGAACAGGCGTTGTCGCTATTTGCGAGGGAGGCTTCGCAAAGGCTTGCGCCAAAGGGCTTGAGGAGATCCCTATAGACGAAAATGAGTTTTATAGCATTTAGCATTTATTGAGGAGGTATTTTACAGCCTATGAGTATGAAAACAACTAAATATAAGCTTAGCGATATGGCTAAGGATCTGAAAGTTACAAATAACGACCTTATCGAGTGTCTTGGCAAGCTCGGCGGAGAGCCAAAGAAAACACAGTCAGTGCTTACCCCTGAGGAGATCTCTTATGTTCTGGAGTATTATACACAGAACAATCAGGTGGACAGCTTTGATGCTTTCTATGCAAATAACGTAAAGCCTGTCAAGGAAGAAAAGAAGGCAGATAAGAAGCCTGTAAAGGCTGAGAAAAAGGAGAAAAAGGCTGAAAAGAAGCCTGAGCCTAAGCCGACTCCAAAGGCAGAAGCAAAGCCTGAGCCTAAGCCGGCTCCAAAGGCGGAAGCAAAGCCTGAGCCTAAGGCAGAGCCAAAGGTGGAAAAGAAGCCGGAGGTCAAGGTCGAAACAAAACAGCCTGCACCTGAACAGAAGAAAAAGCAGCCAGCTCCACAGAAACCTGCAAAGAAGAAAGAGCATGGCGTTCGTCAGCAGCTTGGCGGTTTTTCTGATAAGAAAGAAGCTTCAGGCGGATATACTATCTCTGAGGATAACGATTCGTTCGGCACACAGAGAACTATCGACACAAGAGGAAGCTATATAGAGCTTGATAAGTATAACGAGAAGTATGATAACCTTGCAAACTCAAAGCAGAACAAGAGCAAGGATAACTTCACAAAGAAGCAGAAGCTCACTCAGAAATCTCAGCAGAGAAAGAAACAGCAGTTCTCACATAAGAAGGAAACTGAGAGCGAAAAGCTCCGCAGACTGGAGCTTGAAAGAGCAAGAAAGCAGCAGCTCAAGGTCATGATACCTGACGAGATCGTTGTTTCAGAGCTTGCAAGCAGACTTAAAGTAACAGCTACCGAGGTCATCAAAAAGCTTATGGGTCTTGGCGTAATGGCTTCTATCAATGAGGTGGTCGACTTTGATACCGCCGCACTTGTTGCAGAAGAGTTTGGCGCAAAGGTTGAAAAGGAAGTACACGTTACAATAGAAGAAAGACTTATCGAAACTGACGAAGATCCAGAGGAGAGCCTGCAGGAAAGATGCCCTGTCGTTGTCGTTATGGGTCACGTTGACCATGGTAAGACATCTATCCTCGACAGAATAAGAAACGCTCACGTTACTGACACTGAGGCAGGCGGTATCACACAGCATATCGGTGCATATCAGGTGGAGTATCAAGGCAAGAAGATAACGTTCCTGGATACTCCGGGTCATGAAGCTTTCACAGCCATGAGAGCAAGAGGTGCGAACGTTACAGATATCGCTATCCTCGTTGTTGCCGCTGATGACGGTATCATGCCGCAGACTATCGAGTCTATCAACCACGCAAAGGCAGCAGGCGTTTCAATAATCGTTGCTATCAATAAAATGGATAAAGAAGGCGCAGATCCTGACAGAGTTAAGCAGCAGCTCACAGAGCAGTCCCTCGTTGTCGAGGAATGGGGCGGCGACGTTATCGCAGTGCCTGTTTCCGCAAAGACCGGTATGGGTATCGACGAGCTTCTTGAAAACATTCTCCTCGTTGCAGAGGTCAAGGAGCTTAAAGCTAACCCTGACAGACTTGCAAGAGGTACTGTTGTCGAGGCCAGACTTGATAAGGGTAAAGGCCCTGTTGCTACACTTCTCGTTCAGAACGGTACTTTGAAGTCAGGCGACGTTATAATCGCAGGCACTTCTGTCGGACGTATAAGAACGATGACAAACGATAAGGGCAGAAGCATTAAGGAAGCCGGCCCGTCAACACCTGTTGAGATAACAGGTCTGGGCGAAGTTCCAAGTGCAGGTGACGTTTTCAACGCAGTTGCAGACGAAAAGCTTGCAAGAGAGCTTGTTGAGCAGAGAAAGCATGAAGCTAAGGAAGAACTGTTCCAGCAGCATCAGAAGGTAACTCTCGACAATCTGTTCAGCCAGATAGCTGAGGGAGAAATGAAAGAGCTTCCTATCATCGTCAAGGCTGACGTTCAAGGCTCAGTTGAAGCCGTTAAGCAGTCACTTGAAAAGCTTTCAAATGACGAGGTCAGAGTTAAGGTCATCCACGGCGGCGTAGGCGCTGTATCTGAAAGCGACGTTATGCTCGCAAACGCTTCAAACGCTATCATCGTTGGATTTAACGTTCGTCCTGACCCTGTTGCAAAGCAGAATGCAGAGCAGAGCGGCGTTGATATCAGACTTTACAGAATAATCTATGATGCAATAGAAGAAATAACAGACGCTATGAAGGGTATGCTTGCTCCTAAGTACAGAGAGGTGGAAACAGCCCGTATCGAAGTAAGACAGGTCTACAAGATATCCAATGTTGGTACTGTAGCAGGTTCTTACGTTCTTGACGGTAAGGTGGGCAGAAATAACGAGATAAGAGTCGTAAGAGACGGTATCGTTATCGCCGAGGATAAGATGTCAAGCCTTAAGAGATTTAAGGACGACGCCAAGGAAGTTGCCGCAGGCTTTGAGTGCGGTATCACTCTTGAAAAGTTCACCGATATCAAGGAGGGCGACATTTTCGAGGCGTTCTATATGGAAGAATACAGAGATTGATAATGATGCTTACGGGACGGACAGCCGCCCCGTAAGAGCATATTTAAGCAGGAGATAAAGATATTATGGCAGGTTACAGAGCAGGACGTATGTCCGAAGATATAAGAAGAATAATATCGGGCAAAATGAGAGACCTTAAAGACCCAAGGATACACGGAGGAGATATGCTCACTATCGTCCGCTGCGACGTGGCAGGCGACGGCTCATTCTGTAAAGTGTATGTTTCAAGCTTTGAGGGCTATGAAAAGGCAAAGGAAGCCGTTAAAGGCTTTGAGTCGGCAACAGGATTTCTCAAAAGAGAAATATCAAACGTGCTGAAGCTGAAAAAATGCCCTGAGCTTAAATTTATCTCAGATAATTCTATCGAGCATTCAGCAAAGATAAACAAGCTTCTTAAAGAAGTTCTGCCCGAAGAAGAAAAAGAAGAGAAAGACGGCGAAGAGTAATAGAGGAGAAAGGATATTATGACATTTCAGGATATTCTTAAAATATTTGAAGAAAACGACAATTTTCTTATTTTAACTCATAAAAGTCCCGACGGCGATACGCTTGGTTCAGGCTTTGCCCTGTGCGCTTTTCTGAGAGATATGGGGAAAAAGGCTAACGTTGTAAATTCCGACAGCTTTCCCGAAAGATATGATCTTATCTATGAGAGCTATTACCCTCAGGAATTTGATGTGAAGTACGTTATCGCAGTGGATATCGCAGACACAAATCTTCTTGGCAGCAACCTTTCAAAGTATGCCGAGGAGGGTGCGATCGACCTTTGCATCGACCACCACATCTCAAACAAGTATTTTGCAAAGCAGTCATATGTAGAAGCAGACGCTTCTGCCGCAGCACTTATAATGTATAAGATATTCAAAGCTTCAGGCAGAAATATATCACGTCAGATAGCGAGATGCCTTTATACAGGCATTGCAACGGATACAGGCTGCTTCAAGTATGAAAACACAACTCCGCAGGCTCACATCGCCTGTGCAGAGCTTATGTCATATGGCATAGATTTTGCTTATATCAATAGAAAAATGTTTGATGTAAAAAGCAAGGGCAGACTTATGGTGGAGCAGTCCGTTACAGCGAATATGGAGTATTACTGCGGTGGCAAATGCTCTATGATAGTGCTTACAAAAGAGCTTATGGAGAAAAGTGGCGTTGACGCTGCCGAGTTCGAGGGACTTGCTTCTATACCATTGTCCGTTGAGGGCGTGAAAATAGGCATAACAGTTAAGCAAAGACACGAGAACGTCTTTAAAATATCAGTAAGAAGCGACGATGAGATAGACGCTTCTGCATTCTGCCGTGAGTTTGGCGGCGGAGGACACATAAGAGCCGCAGGCTGTGAGATAACAGGAAGCCTTGAAGAAGTCAAGGCTAAGCTTCTCAAGCAAGCGGAAAAGGTCTTGGGCTGATGAGCTTGGATAACAGCAATGATAATATCTGCGGCATTTTGCCTGTAAAAAAGCCCGAGGGCTGGACTTCTTTTGACGTTATCGCAAAGCTCAGAGGCGTTCTAAGGATAAAAAGATTGGGTCATTCAGGGACCCTTGACCCTATGGCAACAGGCGTTCTGCCTGTTTTCGTTGGCAGAGCCACAAAAGCCTGCGATATTATCCCCGACAGACGAAAGGTCTATACTGCAGGCTTTCAGCTTGGGGTAAGCACAGATACCTTAGACAGCACAGGAAAGACGTTAAAAACAAGCGATAAGGCAGTTACCAGAGCCGACCTTGAATGTGCAAAAAGCAGTTTTGCAGGCGATATCATGCAGGTGCCGCCTATGTATTCTGCAATAAAAGTGAACGGCAAAAAGCTCTATGAGCTTGCAAGAGCAGGCAAAGAAATAGAGCGTGAGCCGAGAGCTGTCCATATCGACAGCATTGATATAATAGAATATGACGAAGCTTCACGCAGGGGCGTAATGAAAGTTGATTGCGAAAAAGGTACTTATATACGCTCCGTTATCAGCGACATAGGTGAAAAGCTTGGCTGTGGCGGAATGATGACTTCTCTTGAGCGTTCCTATTCAGGGGGCGTTGATATAAAAGATTGTTATACCATAGAGGAGATAGCCGAAATTTGTGAGCAGGATAAGCTGTCACAAATGCTTATCCCACTTGACAGAGCCTTTGTAAGCTATGAAAAAACCACCCTTGGGCAGTGGGAAACAAAGCTTTATAGAAACGGAGTAAAGCTCAGACCTGAGCAGACAGGGATAAAAGATCTGTCAGAGGACAAGCTCTACCGTGTCTACGGCAGTGATAACAGCTTCCTCGGTATCGGCGCTTTTCATGAGGGCAGTTTCAGAAGCTTCAAAAATTTCTGATAATTTGTTTTATTCGGAGGGATATTTTGACGGATATAACAAACAGCGGGTTTATCCCCGAAAAAAGGACAGTTTGCGCTCTTGGACTTTTTGACGGAGTCCACAGAGGACATCAGCTCATAATAACAACGGCTGTGAAAAAGGCTCAGAGCCTTGACGGACATTCGGCAGTTTTCTGTTTTAAGACCGACACAGTGACCTCAAAAGGTCATGACGGCAGGATAGAAATGCTTATGAGCGACGAGGAAAAGCATAAAAAAATGGCAGAGCTTGGGGTCGAAGTGCTTTTCTCACCTGATTTTGCAGAGTTCAAAGGTATGTCACCGGAGGATTTTGTGAAAAAGGTGCTGAAAGAAAGGCTCAATTGCAGCGGCGCAGTGTGCGGAAACGATTTTACATTCGGCAAAGGCGCACAGGGCAAGGCTGTTGACCTTAAAAGGCTCGGTGAAAAATATGATATAGATGTGGAAATAGTAAGTCCACTGCTCATGGGCGGTGAGGTCATAAGTTCCACTGAGATAAGACGATGCGTCCGTGAGGGCGAGATAGCCAAAGCAAATGAAATGCTGGGTTATCATTTTGGATTCTGCCTTGAAGTGGAACACGGCTTTCAACGTGGCAGAACGTGGGATTTCCCCACGATAAATCAGCAGATACCAAAGGGCAGGGTAATGCCGAAATTCGGCGTTTATTGCTCCGCTGTTGAAATAGACGGAAATAAGTATGCAGGCGTGACAAATATAGGCGTAAAGCCTACCGTCCATGTTGAAACAGCTCCCCTTGCAGAAACCTTCATCATGGATTATCATGGGGATCTTTACGGCAGAAAGCTAAAACTTGAACTGCATGAATTTCTCCGCCCCGAAAAAATGTTTGACAGCTTTGACAGCCTCCGTGAGGAGATAGCAAAAAACAAAGAGCAGGCGGTCAGATATTTTGAGGAAAATAAAATATGACAAGTGAAGATTTGCCAAGACGAAAGAAAATACGTCTTGAGGGTTATGATTATTCTGCGAACGGCTTGTATTTTGTGACGATATGTGTTACTAAAAAATACCAAGTCCTGTGGGAGAATGTAGGGGCGAACAGTGTTCGCCCGCTGACTGCAAATGAAATTCTGCACCCAAAACTTTCTGTTACAGGAAAACTTGTAAAGAGAAAACTCACAGAGATATCTGAGCACTATCCCGACGTTTTTGTAGAGATGTCTTGTATCATGCCTGACCATGTGCATATTATAATCAAAATTGAAAAACAGCCGAAAAACGGGCGAACACTGTTCGCCCCTACAAGTGAAACACCGACACTTTCAAGGGTCATAAAACATTTCAAAGAGGCTGTCACAAAAGAACTAGGTTATTCCATATGGCAAAAATCTTTTTATGATACGATAATCAAAAACAGAAAGCAACACGCAGAAATAAGGCAGTATATTGCAAATAATCCTGCGAAATATGTAAAAATTGCATTTGATGAGCAGGATATGAAATAAGACTCTAATTTTGAAAGGAAGATATAAATGAACAAGGTAAGAACAAGATTTGCACCTTCACCAACAGGTTATATGCACATAGGTAACCTGAGAACAGCACTCTTTACCTATCTTATTGCAAAGCAGAACGGAGGAGACTTTATTCTCCGTATCGAGGATACAGACCAGGAGCGTTATGTTGACGGTGCTGTTGAGGTCATCTATAAAACACTTAAAGACGTTGGTCTTAATTGGGACGAAGGCCCTGATATCGGCGGACCTGTAGGTCCGTATATCCAGTCACAGAGAATGGGTATGTTTAAGAAATATGCCGAGGAACTCGTTGAAAAGGGCGAGGCTTATTATTGCTTCTGCGACAAGGAAAGACTTGAGGAAGTAAGAGCCATTCAGGAAGCAAGCGGTATCGCTCCAATGTATGACAGACATTGCCGTAACCTCTCGCCTGAAGAGATAAAGGAAAAGCTTGACGCAGGTGTTCCTTATGTTATCAGACAGAAAATACCTACAGAGGGCGAAGTTACTTTCCATGACGAGCTTTACGGCGATATCACTGTTGACTGCTCTACCCTCGACGACCAGATACTTATAAAGACAGACGGTATGCCTACCTATAACTTTGCAAACGTCGTTGACGACCACCTTATGGGTATCACCCACGTTGTAAGAGGTAACGAGTACCTTGCTTCTGCACCTAAGTATAACCTGCTCTATAAGGCTTTTGGCTGGGAGATACCAACCTATATCCATGTTGAGCATATCATGAAAGATAAACAGCATAAGCTTTCAAAGAGAGACGGCGACGCTTCCTATGAGGATCTTATGAAAAAGGGCTATCTTAAAGAAGCTGTTATAAACTATATCGCTCTGCTTGGCTGGGCGCCAAAGGGCGAGAACGAGATATTCTCACTTGAAGAGCTTGTTAAGGAATTCGATATCCACGGACTTTCTAAGTCCCCTGCTATCTTCGACCCTGCTAAGCTTAAAGCTATCAACGGCAAGTATATAAAGGCTATGACCCCTGAGAAGTTTGCTGAGTATGCTATCCCTTATATCAAGCAGTCCGTTCATAGAGAGGACGTTGACCTTAACGAGATCGCAAAGCTCTTGCAGGCAAGAACAGAGCTTTTCACAGAGATACCTGAAATGGTAGACTTTATCGACGCTCTCCCTGAGTATGATATAGCTCTCTATACACATAAGAAGATGAAAACGAATCCTGAAAATTCTCTGGAATCTCTCAAAGAAGTTCTCCCTGTTCTCGAGGGCGTTGAGGACTGGACAGAGGAAAATATCCATGACGCACTCTTTGACCTTATCGGCAAGCTTGGCGTAAAGAACGGTATCGTTCTGTGGCCTCTTAGAGTTGCAGTTTCAGGTAAGGCGTTCACTCCGGGCGGCGGTGTTGAGATATCATATCTCATCGGCAAGGAGGATACTCTTGCAAGAATAAGAAAGGGCATTGAGAAGCTGTCATAATAAAAACTACGAAAATGTTGAACAAGTGTAGGGGCGAAATAATTTCCAAACAAGTGGGATGTCGGATCTCTGCAAAGCAGAAATTGCACCGCTCCCCTACAAATTACATAGATACATCGCTTTTAGACAGATAAATAATTCAACAGCGGAGCATTTTGAGTATTTGCTACTTTAAATTTACTTAAAATGCTCTGTATTTCGTACAGCTATCACTCCCCTGTCACATAAGTATTATAAAATTGTAAAGACTTATGAATGCTTTTCCTAAGAGGAGGAAATAAAATGATAGAGGTTATAAACCTTACCAAGAGATACGGCGACAAAAAGGCTGTCGATAATATCTCTTTTAAAGCTGAGGACGGAGAAGTTCTCGGCTTCCTCGGTCCTAACGGAGCGGGAAAATCCACCACCATGAATATCCTTACAGGCTACATATCCTGTACAGACGGCAAAGCCCTTATAGACGGCGTAGACATCCTTGAAGACCCTATCAAGGCTAAAAAGCAGATAGGCTATCTCCCTGAGCTTCCGCCCCTTTATATGGATATGACCGTAAAAGAATATCTCTATTTTGTCTATGACCTTAAAAAGTGTAAGCTTCCAAAGGTGTCGCATCTTAAAGATATATGCGGACTTGTAAAGATAGACCATGTTTATAACAGAATAATCAAGAACCTGTCAAAAGGTTATAGACAGAGAGTAGGTCTTGCTCAGGCTCTTATCGGCAACCCAAAGGTTCTTATCTTGGACGAGCCTACAGTAGGTCTTGACCCTAAGCAGATAATCGAGATAAGAACTCTTATAAGAAAGCTCGGCAAAAATCATACTGTTATCCTTTCTTCCCATATCCTCTCTGAGGTGCAGGCTGTCTGCGATAAGATAATAGTCATCAACGAGGGCAAGGTCGTCGCAAACGATACAGAGGAACACCTCTCACAGAAGCTCTCAGGCGAGCATAAGCTCACTGCAAAGATACAGGGCGATAAGGATAAGATCGTCAGAGCAATGCAGGGCATAAAGGGCGTTGAGAAAGTTATCTGCGACGCAAGCCATAAAGACGGCGTGAACGATATAAGAATAGAGGCAAAAGAGGGCGTGGATATCAGACGTGACGTCTTTGAAACAGTTGTTAAAAACGGCTGGTATATGCTTGAACTTAAGACCTCTGAGCTTTCACTTGAAGATATATTCCTCAAGCTCACAATGGGCGAGGCTTTGCCTGCCCTTGAAAATACTTCCGATAAGGAGGGAAATGACTAATGGGCGCAATATTCAGACGAGAGGTAAGAAGCTATTTTACCTCACCTATCGGTTATATTTTCCTTGCGGCATTCTATGCCTATTCAGGCGTAATGTTTGCAAACTACAGCCTTGAAAGCGGCTATACAAGACTTGATTCCGTTTTCAGTGCGCTTCTTATAATCATAATAGTGCTCATACCTGTCCTCACCATGAGGACCATATCCGAGGAAAAGCGAACAAAAACAGACCAGTGTCTGCTCACCGCCCCTGTGGGTCTTGGCAGCATAGTTGTAGGTAAATTCCTTGCCGCTTTCCTTATCTATATCATAGCTATCGCTATCACAGGCGTTTTTGCAGTTGTCGTATCCGCTTTCGGTACGCCTGACTGGAACGTCGTTGTGGGCAATATCGTCGCTCTGGCACTTGTTGGCGGCGCTTATATCGCTATCGGTATCTTCTGCTCATCTTTCACAGAAAACCAGATAGTTGCCGCAGTAATAAGCTTTATCGCACTTATCTTCGTGTCGTTCCTGTCAACTATAGGCAATCTTCTGCCTTTTGAATGGCTCACAACAGTGTGCGAAAAGGTGTCATTCGGCGAGAGATATTATTCATTCACCTATGGACTTTTTGATTTTTCTAACGTTGTGTTCTTTCTGAGTGCAATAGTGGCATTTCTTTTCCTCACGGTGAGAGTGCTTGAAAAACGCCGCTGGGGCTAAAGGAGGGCTGTTTAAATGGAAGAGAATAATAACGAAAAGATCTCTGTATCAGGAGCAGACCTGCTTAAAGACGTTGTAGCAGACGAAAAGGCAGCAAAGACCGCTCCAAAGGATACAGAAAAGGATAAAAAAGATAAAGACAAAAAGAAAGATAAAAAAGAGAAAAAGACAAAGGACGGCAAAAAGTTCAATGCCAAAAAGCTCAAGCATGGAACAATGGCAACAGTGTTCACCTGCGTTTTTGTCGCTCTGCTTGTCCTGGTGAATGTTGTCACAACAATGCTTTTTGACAGATATCCTATCACTATCGACCTGACTACAAATAAGATATATTCAGTTTCAAACGATACAGAGGATTATGTAAAGAAAGTGAACGTAGACGTTCAGGTAACTATCTTCGCAGACGAGAATACTTATACAAATTACAGTTCTTATAATAAGCAGGCTGTTGAGCTTTTGAAAAACTATTGTAAGCTCAATCACCATATCACATATCGTTTCGTTGATATCGACTCACATCCTGAGATAGTTAAGGAGTATACCGATACTATCAGCCAGTTCGATATGATATTTGAAACAAAAACAAAGGTTGACGGCAAAGAGATAAGCCGAACAAGAAAGCTCGGTATGCTCGACCTCCTTACATTCACAGACGAGTTCGAGCAGAAGCTGTCACAGTCAGGCTACAGCATAGATACCCTTGCCCAGCAGGCAGGCGGCGACCTTTCATTCCTGTCCTATTACGGCAGCTATGTTGAGTCCTCAAACGCAGAGCAGGCTTTCACTTCTGCACTTATGACAGTAACAGACCCTAACCCTGTCTATGTTACTGTCCTCACAGGCAGAAGCGAGCTTACACAGCTCACATATTTCCAGACGCTTCTTACAGCTAACGGCTATAACGTGAACACAGTGGATATAACCTCCGAGGATATCCCTGCCGATACAGACGTTGTGGTTATCCCTGCTCCTAAGACTGACTATCTGGAGGAGGATATCAAAAAGGTCAGCGACTTCCTCAATAATGACGGAAATCTTGGCAAACAGCTCCTCTATATTGCTTCTTATGGTCAGGAGGACACCCCGAATCTTGATGAGTTCCTGTCAGAGTATGGACTTTCTGTCGGCAAGGGCGTTATCTGCGAAAGCGATTCAGGCAAGTATTATAACTCACCTTGCGTAACAGTTGCGTCAGATGTTTCCGATAACTTCACTCAGGACGTTTCTACAGAGAACCCAGCTATCCTTTCAGCACTCTGCCGTCCTGTAAACACACTCTTTGACGAGCAGGATATGGTGTCTACAGACGCTTACCTCAAGTCCTCAGATTCTGCCTATACCGCAAATGTTGATATATCACAGACCACAGGTCAGGTGAATATAGGCGATGCTCTGGTAAAGGGTCAGCAGAATTATATGGCTGTCGGCTCAAAGGCAAAATTTACAGACGATAACAAAACTCTCTATAGCAATGTTATCGCAGTAGGTTCAGAGGGTATGCTGTCTGATACCTACTTGCAGTATTCACAGTATCAGAACAGCGAGTATTTCATAAGCGTTATAAACGGCCTTACCGGAAAGACCGCAGGTATCACTATCACACCAAAAACTATCACAGGCAATGTTTTCGACATCACTCAGCAGCAGAAAACAGTTCTTAAATGGACATTCTGCCTTGGCGTACCTGTTGTAGTTCTTATAGTGGGTATCGTTATCTGGGCAAGAAGAAAGAATAAGTAAAACACAGAGGTAATCACAAATGAATGGTAAATTGCAGGGTATCATTATCTGCGGAGTCACAGCCGCTTGTCTGGTGGGAGTAATGGCGTTTCTCAACTCCACCTCAGGCAAATCAGACGCAGACTCCAGCTCATCGTCAACAGCGGCAGTTTCAAGTCAGGACGAGAGCGTTGTTATCCTTACAAAGTCAAGCGACGATATAACAAGCGTAAAGGTTTCAAACGAACATGGCGAGTATTCCGTTAATAAGTCCGAGTCAGGTAAATCCACATGGAGCATACCTGAGCTTGGCACTCTCAATGCAAATGCCACCGCAGAAGCTTCCATGATATCGAATCTTGACGGCTTCAAGGCGAAAAAGCTCGTTGAAGAAAACGTTGAGGATATGTCAAAATACGGTCTTGATAAGCCCACAGCAGATCTCACAGTTGAATACAGCGACGGCACTGCCACTACCCTTCATGTAGGCTCTGTTTCACCAAGCAACGAAAGATACAGCTATGTGAGCCTTGACGATGAAAAGACCGTCTATATGGTAATGGGAACAAAGCTTTCATACTATACAGATCCAGTGACCGCATATGCGAACCTCACTTTGCTCACAAAGCCGTCTGACGACGATTGGCCTGACTATGGCAAGGAAACAGTTACAAGAAAAGATCTGGACTATGAAATGGCGTTTGAAAATAACCCGAACGAGATAGAGGGACTTTCAGGTCAGGTAATGACAGAGCCTATCTTCTCATACCTGAACATCACAAATTCTTCAGCAACTACCCATGGTATGTGGGGACTTACAGCACAGAGCTGTGAGGTCATCGCACCTGATGAAACTGCAATGAAGGAGCATGGACTTTCCGACCCGTTCGCAACAGTAAGACTCTCGGGAGACGGCTATGACTATACCCTTAAAATAGGCGACCCTGTCTATGCTACCGCAGGCGACAGCAGTGAAACGACAGATACAGTGTCTGCATATTATTGCTACTTTGAGGGCGTAAAGGGCGTTGACGCTATATACCTCGTTTCAGCCGATAACCTCCCATGGGCAACGATCAAAGCAGAGGACGTTATCACAAGCCTTATGACTTCAAACTACCTTGTTGACCTTAAGAACGTTGAGGTAGTCTATAATGGTAAAAAGACCGTTTATGAGGTGGAAAGCTCAGGCGCAAGCACGGATACAGATTCTGACGGCAAAACTACCGCACAGGTAACAAAGGTCACAACAGACGGCAAGGAGCTTGACGTTGACAACTTTAAGACCTTCTATCAGTATCTTATGGGTTGCCCGACAAATGAGATATACTTCACAGACCCTGAGGGCGAAAGCTATCTGACTGTAACATTCGACCGCAAGGACGGCAAAAAGGACGTTATGGAGATTTATAAGGATTCTTCAAGACGTTCTGTAGTCAAGCTAAATGGTCAAACCTCATTCAGAATACAGTCAACTTGGGTAGATACGTTCGTTGCAAATATGGACAGACTTCTTAAAGGCGAGGCTGTGGACGATAACTACTAAAACGCATATCCCATGCTAAGCATATGATCTGACGGGCGAACAGAGTTCGCCCCTACGGTCATGTTTCGACAGCTTTCGCAAAGAATATGTGATACAATATGTATCCCACATAAAGTGAGGCTGAAAACCTGCGCAAAAAAGTTGTCAAAAGCTCTTTTAATTATGTGAAAAGTATGGTATAATAAAATAGTAAACAAAAAGAGAAATATATTATGAGAAAGGCGGAGAGATAAATGGCAGAAGAAAAGAAAGCTTTTTTCACCTATAAGGGCGTTCCTCTGGTGAGAAAAGGGAATAATATCTATTTTGGAAATATGTATGACGAGTTCGTAGTCATGATAGAAATACTTTCTACAGAAAAGGTCGGCGGTATCGACGTTGCAAATAAGGTAAGAATAAGAAAATTTGCAACAGACAGCACACTGCCTCCGAATAAGCAGATAGTTAAGGTAGCAGAGAAATCAAGCCTCTATGAAGCACTTGATTTTGCCTGCGCATGGCTCAAGGTATCATAAAAACATAATAGAAACGACCGGCGTGTATCTTCGTGATACACGCCGGTTTTGTATGTGTTGTATGCTATTCAACATTAGGTCTTGTTATAAGGGGCATTATCTCATCTATCATTTCCTTTGGCAAATTGTAATCCTGAAATTCGCCTGTATCATCTTTTATGCTAAAATTGCATATTTTACTTTCAGAGTGCATACCGCCTGAGGTGTCCCACGAATACTGTGAAACATCGATAACACAAATGCTCTCATACGCATCACTTGATTCATCCTTTTCGAGAGAGATTCCATAAGCGTCTGCACCGCCGTATTCTAAGCCGTCAATGTAAGGATAATCCTTGCATACCGATTTAGCGTTCTCTATCCACGCAGTTATCTTGTCGATAGTGTCCTTGTCTGTTATCTCATATGGTTCTTCTCCATACCAGTGATAAATATAATATGCCGAAATTTCAGTGCTGTCGGGTAAACTATCAGCAAGAGTGTAGTTACTTCCCGCAGGTTCCAAAACAACATATGCAGTTTCATTTCCGTCTATCCCATTTTTATCGGTATATATCTTTTGTACGCTTCTGTAAAGATCATCACATTTGATCTTTATGCAAAGGTATTTGCTGTCAAGTCTGAAAACATCTGCCTTAACATCTGTGATAGCGCCGTCGGCTTGCTGAGCAGGGTCATATAAATAACGTGTTGATGAAGCGTCAGCAGCTTGCTTATCAATGTAAGCTTTTTCTTCTGCTGAAAGCACCTTGTTGCTCAGATGGTATATCTTGTCTTCAATAGCTATCGTGTACGAGGTGTCAACTGTTTCTGCTGTGGAACTGTCAGCACTTGTAACTGCGTCTACCGAAGAATTACTTTCAGCCGCTTTTGTATTTTCTGATTTTGAGCATGAGCA
>NZ_FR890711.1:0-4091 GCF_000435935.1 Ruminococcus sp. CAG:57
CCAAGTGAAATTTCAATTGTCTGTGGAGTTGTAGCAGTAAGCTTAATGCCTGTTACTTCAACTTCTCTGCTCATAGTAAACCAAGCGTAAGTAGCAGTAGAAAGCATTACAGCGGAAGTTGTGAGCATTGCAACTGCAGGTATAAGTTTCTTCTTAGCAGAAGTATTCTTCTTTTCATTAGTTTTCATATCTCTTCGTCCTTTTCATAATAATTTGTCGGTTTATACTGTCCGATACAGAGGGCGCTCGTTATAGCCGATTTGCGGTAACATGACCGCCAAGCACCTTTTGTTTATGTCAATCTTATACTAAATTCGACCCACTTTGTCAATAAGCTACCAGCTTAGTATACATTATATTTATCTTAATACTTATTAACATATCAGACGCATTTTGCTATTTTTCGACATGATCATACTATGTAATAACAGCAGAAAGCACGGAATAACGTCATTTGTTATTCCGTGCTTTTTAAACCGATTATTCAATAAATTTTTTTTGTTAAACTTCAAACGTTTATGTACATATTAAGTTTATATATGTACATAAAAGTTACCATGCGTGAAATTTACAAAATATTTATATTCATTCTGCGCTGTCGAGCATTTTAACAGCCTTCATCATGATAGCACATTCAAGACGCTTCTTCTGTATCTGACATGACAGCTTATGCGCATTGTGGATATCACCTGCGTAAATGTAGTTGTTTGCATTGCAACCGCCACTGCAATAGAACTTTGCCCAGCACTTTTTGCACTCTGGCTTGTTGTAAACGTGTGCGTGAGCAAACATATCTTTCATTTCCTCGTTAAATGTGCCGTCATAGAGATTGCCCATTTTGAACTCGGTGATACCAACGAACTGATGACATGGGTAAATATCGCCGTCAGGAGTAACAGAAACATACTCGTTTCCGCTTCCACAGCCCCTAAGTCTCTTTATCGCACAAGGACCCTGATCGAGGTCTATCATAAAATGGAAGAAGTTTATGAACTTGCCCTCGTCCCTTATCTTCTGTATCTTCTCAGAAAGTATCTCATACTCCTTGAAGATCCTCGGCAGGTCAGCCTCAGTGATAGCATAAGGCTCGCTAGGGTCAGCCATAACAGGCTCAACGGATATCTGGTCGAATCCCAGATCATAAAGGTGCATTACATCATTTGAGAAGTCAAGATTATACTTTGTGTAAGTGCCTCTTACATACCAATCCTTGTTCTTAGGACGTTTCTCAACAAGCTTCTTGAAGTTAGGGATAATCCTGTCATAGCTTCCTGAACCGTCAACACGCACTCTCATTCTGTCATTGACTTCTTTTCTTCCGTCGATAGACAGAACAACGTTGTACATTTCCTTGTTGATGAAGTCTATCATCTCGTCAGTGAGGTGTACACCGTTTGTGGTAACAGTAAATCTGAACTTTTTATTGTGAGGCTCCTCCTGTGAACGTGCATACTCAACAAGCTTTTCTACCGTACCGAAATTCAGTGACGGCTCACCGCCGAAGAAGTCCACCTCAAGAAATTTTCTGTCTCCTGAACGCTCTATAAGAAAATCTATAGCACGCTTGCCTGTTTCATAATCCATGAGCATTCTGCCCTGACCGAAATCGCCTGTTGAAGCAAAACAATATTTACATCTCAGGTTACAGTCGTGAGCGATATGCAGACACATCGCCTTGATAGGTGAAGCCACAGCAGACAGGGCATACTTCTCGTAATCGTCCTCGCTGAACAATATCTTGTCATTGTAAAGAGAAACTATCTCCTCATAACAATCCTCGATATCCTTGCTGTCATACATCTTTGACAGCTTTCTTACAACGTCCTCAGGACATTTCTCCTCAAAAGGCGGCTCAACATTGTCTAACAAATCATATGTCAGATCGTCTATAATATGTACTCCGCCACTGTTCACGTCAAGCAGTGCATTAAAGCCGCCAAGCTTAAACTTGTGTATCATTTAAAAATCACCTTTCGCATTTATATTCATATACAAATTTATACAAAAATAAAGGGACATAAAAATGTCCCTTTAGCAAGGCGTGTGTACGCTCGCACGCCTCAGAAAGATCGGAATATTAAGCCTCTCTCTCGCACTTCTGGTTAGCAACTGTGCAGGAGGTCTTGCAAGCTGACTGACATGATGCCTGACACTTGCCGCAGCCACCCTTAGCAGCAGTCTTCTTGAGATTAGCCTTATTGATCGTCTTGATATGTTTCATAGGATTTTACCTCCAATAATTGATTTACACTAATTATACCACATATCTCACTATGTTTTATGAACGAATAGTTAATGCAGTATAAATATTTATCCTTATCAAAAACGGCTGCTTTTAGAATTTACCCCTACAACTCCGCCTACGCCTGCACACACAAGGGTAAGCACAAGCTTTGCAGGCACGGAAAAGCTTTCAGCAGCTTTTGAAAACAGTGCACTGAGAATGACAATGATAAGAAAAATGAACACTCCGCACAGCACACCTGACAGCAGACCGTTTCTACGTTGCCTTTTTCCGCAGACATATCCCCCTGCATACGCCCCGATACCAAGTGCCGCTGTTGACATCACCGACAGCATAAGATCGGTGGCATCTATCTTAGTGATAACATACGCAAAAGCAAGCACAGCAACAAATATCGCACCGCACCCCACGCAGGCAGACAACGCCGTTGATGACAGCACAGACAGCTTTCTGCCCCCAAAAAACCTGTTATTTTTCATATCCGCACCCCCGCATACAAAATTCCCTAGGAAAATTATATTCAAAGCCACAGACAATAAGAACACAAAAAGGGACGGATAAAACTACCCGTCCCTTAAAAGCGATATTTACTTTGCGTCACCGTCATGAATTGTTTCATTCTTAGCGATAGCCCACTTTTTAACACGGATCTTGCTTCTGTCTCCGCCTGTTTCGATAACAACAGTGTCGTCCTTGATAGAGAACACGATACCAACGATTCCGCCGTTTGTAACGACCTCGTCACCTATCTCAAGGTTATCTCTCATCTCAGCGTCTTTCTTATCCTGCTTTTTCTGCGGACGGATAATAAAGAAATAGAAGAACACGATTATGAGTACCAGTGGGATAAAAGTCATGGCAAGTGATGCAGGTGAACTCTGCTCAGCTGCCAAAACTGAAATAATTGCTGACAAATTCATCAAAAGACCTCCAAATCTAATAATACTATATTAGTATATCAGATATTTGCACAAACTTCAAGCCTTTTAACAAATAATTTTCATTTACAAGAAATTATTTCTTGTTCTTGATATACTCGTCGATAGCAGCGGCAGCCTTTTTGCCTGCACCCATAGCGAGGATAACAGTAGCAGCGCCTGTAACAGCGTCACCGCCTGCGTAAACGCCTTCCTTAGTTGTTGACTCGTTCTCGTCAACGATAAGGCAGCCGTGATCGTTTGTTTCAAGACCAGGAGTTGTACTTCTGATAAGTGGGTTAGGTGATGTACCGATAGACATGATAGCTGTATCAACGTCAAGAATGAAGTTTGAACCCTCGATAGGGATAGGACGTCTTCTGCCGCTTGCGTCAGGCTCGCCCAGCTCCATTTTGATGCACTCCATGCCGTTTACATGACCGTTCTCGTCGCCAACTATCTTAACTGGGTTGTTAAGAACGAGGAACTCGATGCCCTCTTCCTGAGCGTGATGAACTTCTTCCTTTCTTGCAGGAAGCTCGTCCATTGAACGTCTGTATACGATATAAACGTGCTCAGCACCAAGTCTCATTGCAGAACGAGCAGCGTCCATAGCAACGTTACCGCCACCTACTACAGCTACGTTCTTAGACTTCATGATAGGAGTCTCATAATCGTCCTTGTATGCCTTCATAAGGTTGATTCTTGTAAGGTACTCGTTAGCAGAGTAAACGCCTACAAGACCTTCGCCCTCGATACCCATGAATCTTGGAAGACCTGCGCCTGAGCCTACGAATACAGCCTCATAGCCCATGCCCATAAGCTCGTCGATAGAAAGAACTCTGCCGATAACCATGTTTGTCATGATATGTACGCCCATGTTTGTCAGATTGTCTATCTCGTGCTGAACGATAGCCTTTGGAAGTCTT